>NZ_JCACKS010000260.1:0-14318 GCF_059505505.1 Pelatocladus sp.
ATCCCCTCCTTAAAAGATAGGGGTTCTCACGCTCCCGGACTTCTTTGATAGTTTTTCATTTTCTGTTAAAGCAAGACGGAGAATTTATTTGACTTTTTCTTCTGGGGAACGGCCATTTTTTTCTGCTCGTTGTTGCAAGAGGTTTTTGAGGTTGTCGTCATGATGATTGAATTGAGTTGTGATGTGTTTATATCATGTTCGTTGGAACACTTATATTTAGAGACTACATAATGCAATCAGAATTCAACTTTTTTCAGCAGTGGTATCCCCTTTCACCTGTTGAAGACCTAAACCCCAAAAGACCAACACCAGTTACACTTTTGGGACTGCGCTTGGTCATTTGGAAACCTAAGTCAACTGAGACTTATCGCGTGTTTTTAGATCAATGTCCCCATCGCCTTGCACCCTTAAGTGAGGGACGTATTGACGACAAAACGGGTAATTTGATGTGTAGCTATCATGGATGGCAATTTGATCAGCAAGGAATTTGCACTCATATTCCCCAAGCGGAAAATTCAGAACTTGTGAGTAAGAATAAAGAAAACCTGTGTGCAGTTAGCTTACCAGTTCGTCAAGCACAGGATCTACTTTGGGTGTGGGCTGATGCTAAATCAGCAGATCTAGCAGCAACTACAGCTTTACCTCTGTCACCGCAAGTTGATGCAAGCAAAGGTTTTGTTTGGTCTTCTTTTGTACGTGACTTGGAATATGACTGGGAAATCCTAGTTGAAAACGTCGCAGATCCTAGTCATGTTCCTTTTGCTCATCATGGGGTGCAGGGCGATCGCGCACAAGCAAAACCCATACCAATTGAAATTCTGCAATCAACAGCAAATTTGATTGAAGCAGCAACTATCGGACGCTTTCAAACAACAATTACTTTTGAAGCACCTTGTCGGTTGGAGTATGCTATTAAATTTGGCGATGCTGGAAAGCAGATTGGACTCGTCACATATTGTGTACCAGTGTCCCCAGGTAAATCTCGGATTGTCGCTCAGTTTCCTCGTAACTTTGCCAAAACAGTTCATCGTCTCATACCCCGTTGGTGGGATCATATTAGCGAACGTAATGAAGTTCTTGATGGAGATATGGTGCTTCTACAACAGCAAGAGTATTTTCTCCAACAGACAGAATCGTCACAAAGTTGGAAAACTGCCTATAAACTACCTGCAAGTGCCGACCGTTTAGTGATTGAGTATAGGAATTGGTTTGATAAATATTGTCATGGACAGTTACCCTGGAGTGAAGTGGGAATAAGTGTTCCCGAAATCAGGAATATCAATGAAAATCGCGAACAAGTTTTGGATCGTTACAAACAACACACGCAGCATTGTAGTAGCTGTCGAAGTGCGCTGAAAGCTGTGCAACGTTTGCAAGCAGCACTTTTAGCATACTTTGCGATTACTGTTGCTGGAGTTGCTGTTCTTCCCGATGCACTTCGAGTTCAGCTTGGCTTACCTCTTGTGATCATAGCCCTACTTGGACTTACAGCTTATGCTTGGTTAAAATTCTGGCTTAGTCCTAAATTTTATTTTGTGGACTATATTCATGCAGATAGATAGTTACAGTTCGTAGTAAGCACTTAAGTGCTTATCTATACTGTTTTCTTATAAAACTTTCTCCATGAACACAGTGCATGAACTATCGTTATACCGTTCAATCGAGTAAAAACCAAGTTTTCTGTAAAGTTTGAGTGCTTGTGGTTGTCGCTCTTCGTTAGCTAGGTCAAGTCTTACTTTGCGATACCCTGCTTGCTGTGCAAAATCGAAGAGTGTTTGAGCCATTTTCCAGCCTAACCCCTGTCCTCGATACTCTTTGAGAAACCACATTCGCTTGAGTTCACAGATCTCATTATCGAGTCGTCGAATTGCTCCAGTACCTACAACTTGTTCATCATTAACCAAGACCAAAAACGTACCACAATTGTCAAAATAATGTGACTGCACATTCTCGATATCAGACATGGAATCAATTCGCCTAAAATCTGCTTCGGTCAGTACACCTTGCCAAATTTCTAGGGAAACTCCCATAACGATTTGCTTGGCTTGTTCGATTTGATGTCGCTGGATTGGTCTAATCTCAAGCACTGGCTTTGCTCTGATTGTAGAAACTATAGCAATCCTAAATCATAAGCCTTCTACTACCAACCAAAAGCGCCAGCAAGAAGCTGACGCTTACGGTCATGACTATAAATCACAACTATCAAATCAACAAACTGCTGGGAATTCTCCCAACATCTTGACTTCTGGTTCTAATAAAATTGACCAGTGATCCTGTACTTGATACTGCACATGACGAATGAGATTAAAAATATCCCAGGCACTCGCACCGCCGCAGTTGACGATAAAATTAGCGTGGCGTTGTGCTACCTGTGCGTTACCAATCTGGAAGCCTTTTAAACCAGTTTGTTCAATTAACCAGCCTGCGGAATAGGGCTTGGGGTTGCGGAAGACACTACCGCAACTAGGTTTGTCGTAGGGTTGCGTTGTCAGTCGGTGTTGTTTGTGTTGCTTGGTAGTTGCAATTACAACAGTGGGGTCAGCACCGGGTTGCATTCGGAATGTGGCTTGGGTAACAATGCGATTGCTTCCTTGTAAAATAGAAGTACGATAGCTATAACCCAATTGCTCACTGGTAAGGGTTTCTATAGTGCCATCCGGTGAAAGTACTTGAGCGCTGACTAAGATATCTGCAATACAGCTATTATGCGCTCCTGCATTCATCACCACAGCACCACCAACGGTTCCAGGGATACCTACAGACCATTCTAAGCCCTGCCATCCTTGCTCTGCGACTGCCATTGCCAAACTGGGAATAGGTTCCCCAGCAGCTACGGTTAATAGACCTGTTTCTGAGTCAAAATGAGTTTGACGAAGGCGACGAGTAGCGATTACTAAGCCTGGAATTCCGCGATCGCTCACTAGCAAGTTAGAACCTGCTCCCAGTACTGTTACTCGTAAACCTTCCTCTTTTGCATACCTTAAACTAGCGTACATTGCTTCGATGTTACGTGGAGCAACATACCATTCTGCTGGCCCTCCTACTCTGTAAGAGGTATATGCTGACAGAAGAACTTGTGGTTTGATCGCGCAGTCAGTACCAAGTAAGGGAATTTCCTTAAGATCGGAATTAGTCGTTTGTTGTTTATTTACAGTCACACCAGAATTTGTGCAGACATCTACAGCTGCCTGGGAAATTGCCATATTTACCAGAATCTGTTTTATTTTGATGTTTATCCACCGTATGAACACGGTTATTTTTTGATGCAATAAAAGAAATTTACAAAACTGACACTATGCCAGAAAACTAGTTTGTGAAACTTTTAGGATGTTGCTGTAGCTGGCTGACGAAGTGTAGCAATTACCTCCGGAATTACCTGATTTAAATTTCCAGCTCCTAAAAACAACGCTAAGTCTCCAGAACGTAGTGTTTGCTGTAAGAAATCACACATAGAACTGAGGTTTGCTTGATACTTAACTTGCGGATGATGCTTGGCAACTTCCTGTGCTAGTTGTTCACCGCTTACCTGTCCTAAGTTGAGTTCCCCGGCGCTGTAAATGTCAGTGAGTATAACTACATCAGCATGGGTAAAAGATTCGGCAAATTCTTCTAAAAATGCCAGTGTACGGCTGTAACGATGGGGTTGGAAGATGGCGACTACTCTTTGTCCTGGTCTTGCTTGCAGACGTGCAGCTGCCAAAGTTGCCCGAATTTCGCTGGGATGGTGAGCATAGTCATCAATAAATGTGATACCATGAGCTTCACCTCGAAATTCAAAGCGGCGTCTTGCACCTTCAAAAGTTGCAAGACCCTTGGCAATTTCACCAAATTCTAATCCCAAAATGCGACCAACGGCCACTGCTGCTAGAGCATTGCTGAGGTTGTGGCGACTGAGCAAACGTAACTTTAACACACCCAAGGCTTTGCCCCGCTCCCAAACTAAAGCGGTGGTGCCATCTGCACGATAATCTATATTTGTAACGGTATAATCTGCACCTGTGTCTGAATATAAGCTATAACTAATTGTTGGTTGAAAGCGATCGCGCACCGTTGCACAATCAATACTAGCCACTAGAGTCTGACAACTTTTAGCAAAGGTATGAAAAATCTCCACTACTTCTTCTAAATTGTCGTAGTGATCAGGATGGTCTAGTTCAATATTCGTGATTACACCGATTTTTGGGGCATGTTTGACTAATGAACCATCTGATTCATCTGCTTCTGCTACTAAATAGCTACTTTGCCCTAATCTAGCGTTACCTTCCCAAGCATCAACTTCACCACCAATTAAAATTGTGGGGTCAAGACCCGCTTCCAGTAACATATATCCAATCATGCTACTAGTGGTGGTTTTGCCATGAGTTCCAGCAACGGCAATGCTGTCATATTCAGAAATTAGATTTGCCAATACATCTGAACGATGGAAAATTGGGCAGCCTAATTCTAATGCTGCTTTATATTCCAGATTATTAGTATTTATTGCTGTTGAACAAATTACTTGTGGTAGTTGTGCCACTTTATCAGTTGACACATGATTTTGAGTATTTAAGACTACTTGATTTTCATTCTCTTTTGGACGAAAGAATTCTAAATTGCTTGCTTCTTGCTTGGCAAAAATATGAGCACCGATAGATTCCAATTTACAAGTTATATGATTTGGGCGAAGATCCGAGCCAGAAACTGGCAATTGTCGTTTTGCTAGCACGTATGCCAAAGCAGACATACCTATACCACCAATCCCAATAAAATGAAATGGTCTACCGCTAAAGTCTACAGTATTTTTCATCGATTACTCCTCTAACACCACACCACACCATAATCACAAATAACACGCGTATCATAACAGGATTTTGTTTTTTAAAGATACTACCTCTATATAAATCTCATACTCATGATTAGTTGATTTTGATGTTCAGATGACATTACTTCAGGATGATTTTAACCTCGTTAGTGGTTTTTCTGTTCATGAACTAATATTATGTTTATTCTGCAAATTTCTGCACTTTCGGGAAATATACAACTGTATTTTCAAACACATAATTTTGGTTTTATTTCTGAAATTGGCTACAATAGTAGGCTGATGGTTAATTACTTTGATATCGACTCAAGCAAAATTCAAGAGAGTAGATGCAACAAATCGCAATTTTTGGTGGCACGTTTGATCCTGTTCATTGGGGACATCTTATCGTAGCCGAAACAGCTCTCAATCAAGTACCCCTAGAACAGATTATTTGGGTGCTATCAGCAGATCCTCCTCATAAAAAAGCGACTTCGTTTCCACATCGTTTAGCAATGCTGCAAGCAGCGATAACAGACAATTCAGCATTTGCTGTTTCACCGATTGAGCAATTGCAATCTGGTACTTCTTATGCCATCAATACCCTGATTGATTTATCCACTTTTTATCCCAATACTCATTGGTATTGGATTGTTGGGCTAGATACCTTCTGGAGTTTACCTCAGTGGTATCGCGGACAGGAATTAGCACAATTATGTGATTGGTTAATCGCACCCCGGTCTGTTGGTAGTGAATGTATAACTCAAACTGATTTAATCTGCAAGCAGGTGGAGCAAAAACTGGCAAAGCAGTGTTCTAACATAAATTGGCGCTTATTGCATACTCCTTTGGTTGGAGTCTCTTCAAGTATGATTCGTAAATTATGTCGCGATCGCCAATCGATTCGTTACCTAGTCCCGGAATCAGTCCGAAGTTACATAGCTACACATAATCTCTATGGTTGAAGCAGGGGACAAGTTATCAGTTATCAGTTATCAAATTAAACTGTTAACTGATTCATGCCCGATCACCAATCCCCGATCACCGATCCTCCTCAGCCTTAATTAAAAAAAAATTAAAAATTTTTTTGGGATCTCGCATTTTATAGTTATATATACTCCCCCCTTTGCGATATGATCGGGGTCAACCATAAGATTTAATTAGGCATATATAACAGAGGGCAAGACGCTGTGATTAGAGTTGCTATCAACGGTTTCGGGCGCATCGGTCGTAACTTTATGCGCTGTTGGTTAGGTAGAGAGAATAGCAATATTGACTTGATTGCTATTAATGACACCTCAGATCCAAGAACCAACGCTCACCTGCTTAAGTATGACTCGATGCTAGGGAAATTAAAAAATGCTGACATTACTGCTGATGATAACTCGATTATCGCCAACGGCAAGACCGTAAAATGTGTATCTGATCGCAACCCAGAAAACTTGCCCTGGAAAGAGTGGGAAATTGACCTAATTATCGAAGCTACAGGGGTATTTACCGCCAAAGAAGGGGCAATGAAGCATGTGAATGCTGGAGCCAAGAAGGTTCTAATCACCGCTCCTGGTAAAAATGAAGATGGTACTTTCGTCATCGGCGTAAACCATCACGATTACGATCACGACAAACACCACATCATCAGTAACGCCAGCTGTACCACCAACTGCTTGGCTCCCGTTGCCAAAGTGCTACATGAGAAATTTGGCATCATCAAAGGTACAATGACCACCACCCACAGCTACACAGGTGATCAGCGCTTGCTAGACGCTTCTCACCGTGATGTACGTCGTGCGCGTGCTGCGGCTATTAACATTGTGCCTACTTCCACTGGTGCAGCAAAAGCTGTAGCGTTGGTACTGCCAGATCTCAAAGGCAAACTAAATGGTGTAGCATTGCGCGTACCTACCCCCAATGTTTCAATGGTGGATTTTGTGGTACAAGTCGAGAGGTCAACTATTACTGAAGAAGTCAACGCAGCCTTCAAAAGTGCCTCTGAAAACGACCTGAAAGGTATTTTGGACTACAGCGAACTACAACTGGTGTCCTCTGACTATCAAGGTACTGATGCTTCTTCCATTATTGATGCCAGCCTGACACTGGTTATGGGGGGTGACATGGTGAAAGTCATGGCATGGTACGACAACGAATGGGGTTACAGCCAACGCGTTCTCGACCTAGCAGAATTAGTCGCTGTGAAGTGGAAGTGATTATACTAAATACACAGTCAATAGTCAATAGTCCATAGTTGAGAGTTTTTATAGCTATAGCCATCAAGATTAGGACATAGACTATAAGAGTTCTCATTGCGTCTATCAAATGTTAACGTCCTAACAAAAATGGCTACGGCTATACTATTGACCAAAATGCTGAAATCCCTGATTGAGAGTCAAAACTTGGTCGGGGAATTCTTTTTTTTGGTCTTTTAGTACTACAGTTGAGCCGTCTATAATTTCTCCGACAACAGCAGCACCTTGACCAAGTATTTGTACTAATTTATCTGCTGGCTGTTTGGGTAAACACAAGACTAATTCAAAATCTTCCCCACCGTAGAGACTATACTGTAGAGCTTGTTCTTTGGTCAGCCAGTGATCAAATACTTGTGGAATAGGTATTTGTGTACGTTCTATAACAGCACCAACTTTACTAGCACGGCAAATTTGTACTACTGCATCTGCTAAACCGTCGCTGCTATCCATACCGGATACCGGGAAGTGGGAAATAGGGGTGTAAGGGAGCCAGTGCGTTGCGGGGGTTCCCCCCGTTGTAGCACCTGGCGTGTGTGGGGGTATAGGGGTGTAGGAAGAATCAAAAATTTGCCAAAGGATGGGTAAGACATCTAATCGTGGTTTTGGACGTTGGTGAGTGCGGATTAAAGCCTTTGTTTCCTCTTGGCTGAGGTTTTTTGCCTTTTCGGGGTGCAAGAGCAATTCTAAGCCAGCCTGGGACGCACCGTGAACACCAGTAACAACAATTGCATCTCCAACTTGAGCTTGGTTGCGACGGATAATTCGTTGGGGATAAGCTTGTCCAAAAGCAGTAATCGCTACGGTAATTACTGGCGATCGCACGACATCACCACCCAGAATCGGAGTATTGTATTGTTGCAAGCATTGTGTCATACCTGTATACATTTGTTCTACCCAACTCACAGAAACATCGCCAGGTAATCCCAATCCAACAGTAATTCCCAAGGTCGAAGCACCCATTGCTGCAAGATCTGATAAATTAGCAGCAGCAGCGCGCCAACCCACATCTTCTGCGGAAGTCGTAATCTCACTAAAGTGAATTTTATCAACTAAAACATCGGTAGTAACTACCACAAATTGCTCTGGTTCAGTAGCAATAACTGCTGCATCGTCCCCAATAATTTCTGCGGGACAAAAACGCTGCAAAATTTGTAAAAGTCCTTGTTCGCCGATATCTTTAACTAGCAAAGAAGATGATTGATTGTTCATAATAGGAATTTAATTTTTTTTAGGATATTGTTTAAAGATAATCAAACAAGATTGAGGTAAATTGCTTCTTCCACATAGGGTAAATTAAATACCCTTGTAACATCATGTTATTTCGCTTTTGAATTGCAGAACTCCATGTCTATCAAAACTACCTAAACGAATAATTTAGGTAATCAAAAAGTGATGAGATACTAAACATGAAAAAAGCAATTACTGTCTTGGTGGCTTTTCCTTTGTTGACATTGATAGCTTGTCAGCCAACTTCTACTCAGAATGCGACTGCTGAATTTTGTGGAAATTTAGCTAAATTGGAACAGGCTGTTAACCAAATGTCAAATTTAACTCCCGCTTCCACAGTCGGAGATCTTAGAGGAGCTGATAGAGCAGTTGATCAGGCGATCGCAAATGTTAGGGAATCAGCAAAAAGGGTGAAGGAAGCCAGAATAGACGATCTTAATCAAGCCTACAATAATCTTGACAAAACGGTTAATCGTCTTTCTAACAGACAAACTCTTGCTTCTGCTGCAACTTCTGTTCAGCAAGCAGCCGCAAAAGTTAAATCTGCAAAAGCACAGTTAGATTCTAGTATTAATTGTCCTCGGTAAGTGTCGAAAGCTGAATAAGCTTTATTAATGAGTGGGGCGGATGTCTCGTCCCCCCATTATTATTGATAGAAATTTTGAGTCTGAAAAATTTTATCAATGTCAAAGCAAATACACATAGATGAGGAAAATCTACACATATTTTCCCGGCTTGCACCCTTTATCCAAGAATACATTTACAATCACAACTGGACGGAATTACGTCCGGTTCAAATAGCAGCATGTCAAGCGATTTTTGATACGGATGCTCATTTATTAATTGCTGCTGCTACAGCTGCTGGAAAAACAGAAGCAGCATTTTTGCCAGTTTTAACTTTATTACATGAAAATCCATCTAGTACAATTGGTGCATTATATATTGGTCCAATTAAAGCTTTAATTAATGATCAATTTGAACGTTTGAATGGCTTACTCAAAGAAGCAGATATTCCTGTTTGGTATTGGCACGGTGATGTTTCTCAAAGTCATAAAAAGCAACTACTCAAAAAGCCTCTAGGTATTTTACAAATTACACCGGAATCTTTGGAAAGTTTATTAATTAATAAATATCATGATCTGATGCGTTTGTTTGGTGACTTACGATTTGTTGTCATTGATGAAATTCACGCTTTTATGGGTACGGAAAGGGGTTGTCAGATTCTTTGTCAATTGGCTCGGTTACAAGATTTGACCCAAAAGCAACCCCGAAGAATTGGTTTGTCGGCTACTCTTGGTGATTATGCATTGGCTGAGGAGTGGTTATCTTCTGGAAGTCAAAAATTAGTGATTACGCCAAGTATTGAAGGGATAAATAGACAAGTTAAGTTAGCTATTGAACATTTTTTTGTTAGTAATGAGGATGAATCAATAGAAGCAGGGAGTAGTTATGATAAATATCTTTTTAATTTGAGTAAGAATCGTAAATGTTTGATTTTTGCTAACAATAAATCGCAAACTGAAGCGGTGATTGGAACTTTACGAAAAATTGCGACTCAGCAAGGAGAAATAGATATATATCATGTACATCATGGCAGTATATCTGCTCGCTTGCGACAAATTGCAGAAAGTGCGATGCGGGAATCAAATCAACCTGCGGTGACTGCTGCGACTTTAACTTTAGAATTAGGTATAGATATTGGTTATCTTGAGCGAGTAATTCAGTTAGAAGCACCACTTTCTGTGGCAAGTTTTTTACAACGTTTGGGACGTACAGGTAGAAGAGGTGAAGCTGCTGATATGCGCTTTATTTGTGCTGAACAAGAAATATTATCAGAAGCACCTCTTCCTGAACAAATTCCTTGGCAATTATTGCAGTGTATTGCAATTATTCAACTTTATCTTGAGGAAAAATGGATTGAACCGATTAAGCCTTTGAGATATCCATTCAGTTTGTTGTATCATCAAACTATGAGTATTTTAGTGGCAATTGGCGAAATTTCGCCAACTGTTTTGGCTCAAAAAGTTTTGGGCTTACCTGTGTTTGCTGCTGTCTCTAAAGATGATTTGAAATTATTATTGCGCTATTTAATTGATATCAATCATCTGCAATTAACTGAGCAAGGTAAACTTATTTTAGGTTTGACTGGTGAAAGGGTGGTGGGTAAGTTTCAATTTTATGCTGTCTTCCCAGATAATGAAGAATTTTCTGTGAAGCAAGGATCTACAGAAATTGGTAGTATATCTATGCCACCACCTGTAGGTAATCAGTTTGCTTTGGCTGGGAGAACTTGGGAAGTTGTAGAAGTTGATTTTAAAAAGAAGATTATTTTAGTCAAACAGGTTGAAGGACAAGCAAGTATTTTTTGGCGGGGTGGTAGTGGTACGATTCATACACGCATTCTCCAACGAATGCGACAAGTTTTAGTTGAAGATATTGAATACCCTTATTTACAAACTAATGCGATTCAACGTTTAAGATTGGTTCGCGAACTCACACGCAATTCTGGATTAGAGCAAAAAAATATTTTACTCTTGGCTAAAGATAAGTGTTGCATTTTTCCTTGGATGGGTACGATCGCTTACCGAACTTTAGAAAGATTGCTGAATATGTTCTGTCGCGAATCTCTAGGAATTAAAAGTATTGGTGGAGTGAATCCGTATTATTTGATTATTAAATTAGACAAAACAAAAGTTAAGTCTCTATATCCAGAAATTATTTCTCTATGCGAACAAAGAATTACGGCTGAGAATTTATTGAGTGATGCAGAAGCGCCAGAAATTCAAAAGTATGACAAGTTTATTCCCCATCCACTTTTACGAAAAGCTTTTGCAAGTGAGCATTTAGATATGGAAGAATTGAGACAGCAAGTGAAGTTGTGGTCACATGAAGACAACTTGTGTTATTAGCTAAAGGTTTAAACGTATATTAGACCTCTTGCAAAAATATTTTTACCCCACCCTAACCCTAAGCGTTTACGGGGAGGGAACTAAATCTTCCCCCCGTGAACGGGGGGATTGAGGGGGGTTCATTCGACTTTTGCAAGAGGTCTATTGAAAAAATTGGGATGCTCCCAAGATCTCCGACTTCTTCTGTGAAGTCGGAGATCTTGCAATACTGCTCGGATAAGACAAATCGATTGACATTTAAAACCTGTAGAGACGTTGCAGTGCAACGTCTCTACATGCCCAAAATTACGACGACAAATCCTTAACCGAGCAGTATTGGGAGATCTTGTTATGGCAAATGTCATCTAAAATTGTTCTGTTCACAGGTAATGAATCGTAATTCGTAGATATTGTGTATAAATTTTTATTAATTCCTTTTTGCAAAGGAGGAAACATTACTAAATTTTGTATTGCTTTGATTAGTCTGTTAACGCTGCTGTTATTTTTATTACCTTTATCCGCTTTTGCACAAGCAGAACGCACACCCCTAACTTTAGAACTGTTGCAGGAAAGATTACATACATCCACTGTCCGCGAAGGTAATTTAACAGTAGATTTACGACAGATGGTGATTGATTTGCGACCAGATAACGCAGCTTTTCGTGATGCTTTTTACCAACTGCTGCGAAAAGAATTACAAAAAACAGGTTCTAAACCCTTGGGATTAGATTTGAGTAATTCTTTGATTCAAGGCGATTTTATTGGTAGTGACTTGGGTTTAAGAACTCCTCTTTACGCGCAGGCGATCGCCCCAATTTTTACACCTGCTGAACAAGAACAACTCGAACGTCTACGGGTAGTTTGCTTACAATCACTAAGTGTTGCTTTACCAAGTTCCAAAGACTGTCGATCGCTTTTAGCAACTCCAGCAACACCATCCAGCGAAATCAGTGTTTTCCGTGGTTCGCTGGTTTTAGAAAAAACTAATTTTACAGGCACAGTCCAATTTAATAATACATTTTTTCTGCAATCTGTAAATGCTCAAGGTGCTATTTTTAACCAATTAGCCAACTGGCAAGAAACACGCTTCAGCCGTTCCGCTAGGTTTAACAATGCGATTTTTCGACGGGAGAGTCACTGGCAAAATAGTATATTCTTTGACAAAGCTAATTTCAAACAAACACAATTTCAAGAAAACGCATTTTTTCAGGAAAGCTTTTTTGAGGACATCACCAATTTTAACCAAGCCAATTTTAAACAATTGGCTAAATTTAATCGCGTCCAGTGGCAAAATAATGTAGATTTTTCTGGAGTACGCTTTATTAACTCCGCACACTTTACTAAAGCTATTTTTAATCAATTTCTCTTTTTAACAGAAGCGACTTTTGAGCAAGCAGTCACTTTTCGAGAAGCACAGTTTAATCAACCCGTGAATCTACGGGGTACTAGCATTCTCAACCAAGCTGATTTTAGTGATGCTAGCTTTGCGAAAACTGCATTTTTAAATGTCTCTGGATTAGCTTTTAACTCAAATAAAGCCAAAATTTTAGGTAACTCTGGTCAAATTGGTGAAAAACTAATTGTAAATACACTGCAAGGAAATCAAAACGTCTTGCGGAATTTAGGACAAAATTTCCGCCAGTTGCAGCAAATTGCTGATGCAAATCAAATCGAGTATACCAAACAGCAACTGCGACTAGCACAATTAACCCGTCGTTTGGTGACGATCAATATTAATGATGCTTCGCAAACAAGTTTAATTAACCTGGGTTTTTCTCCAACTCAAGCAGAAGCGATCGCACATCGCCGATTAATTAAACCGTTTCGTAACACAAGCGAATTACTTACTCTTGCAGATATTGATTTAGAAACCTACACCAAACTCAGTTCACAGATAGTAGTTGACGAACCGTTGTTTTTAGGTGGATGGTTACTATTAGCTTGGAATTGGCTGACATTAAGTTTACTACTACTGCTTTCTGGTTACGGTACAGATTTTTGCTTAGTCTTTGGTGTCGGAACTATTGCGATCGCCGATTTTGGCTTATTATTTTGGCTGATAGATCGGCTGCGTCGTTTGTATCCTAGCGCGATTATTCCCACAGTTGACGAAAGTATATGGATGTTGACAAGTTTTACTGTCTTAACATTGTTGGGACTATTAGCGATTCTTCGCAGTGCTGAACAACCCTGGTTGACACTCGCCTGTCTTGTGATCATTATTGTTCCCGCACCACTAGTTTTATTATTAAGGCTATATCAACAAGGACGCTATCACGACTTAATGGACACTTCCTATTTCACCGAAGACGGAAGTATGCGACAGTTAAGATTACTCATTGGACGCTTACCCGTGATTCCCAGATACGAAGTATTTCGCGATCGCTATATGCCATTATTATGCGATCGTCATTGGAATTGGCTGAACTACTACGACTTTAGCCTCAACAATCTGCTGAGATTAGGCTTTAACGATGTTCGTTTACGAGACAAACACCTCCCTGGTATCATCTCTACATTAGCTTGGTATCAGTGGAGCTTGGGAATACTTTACATCACCCTCCTGTTGTGGACATTATCTCGCACCATTCCAGGGTTGAATTTGTTGATTTATTTAAAGTAGCTGTTGAGGAAACGGGGAACATTACGAATTGATTGACTTTGGTAATTTAAACTTTGATGTCCAACTACAGAACTCTAGAATATAGCAGTTCTCGGTTGTGTCCAATACGTACCCCACCCCTTAATCCCCTAAGCGCTTGCGGGGCTGCGGTGTACACATAAATCCTCTGATCCCCCTAAATCCCCCTTTTTAAGGGGGACTTTGATTCTAGTTCCCCCTTTTTTAAGGGGGGTTAGGGGGGATCAAAACGCTACTAGGCAACTTTATAAGACTTCTGTGTACACCGTAGGCTTGCGCTTAGGGGAGGTTTTGCGTCAGCAAAGCCGGGGTGGGGTTCCGACTGTATTGCAATCGAGTCAGAAGTGCTATATATAGGCGTTTCTGAATTCGCCAACAGTGTCTTCGCCAGATCTCCCCCTATTTCGTGGAGAGTTTTTGAAGTTGTTCTTGGGCAAGTTGGCTTAATTTAACATCATTGTTTAATTCCAGAACTTTCTTGAAGTCAACTACAGCATTATCTTTACTGCCCTTATTTTTGTAAGCTAACCCTCGATTGTAGT
>NZ_JCACKS010000260.1:14418-29711 GCF_059505505.1 Pelatocladus sp.
AAGCGTCAGCGGTGGAGGGGTCAAGTTTCAGGGCTTGGTTGTAGTCAGCAATGGCACGGTCGTAGTCTTTTTTGTAATAGTAAGCTAACCCTCGGTTGTAGTAAGCGTCAGCGGTGGAGGGGTCAAGTTTCAGGGCTTGGTTGTAGTCAGCAATGGCGCGGTCGTAGTCTTTTTTGTAATAGTAAGCTAACCCTCGATTGTAGTAAGCTTTGGCAAAGTTGGGGTCAAGTTTCAGGGCTTGGTTGTAGTCAGCAATGGCGCGGTCGTAGTCTTTTTTGTAATGGTAAGCTAACCCTCGGTTGTAGTAAGCGTCAGCGCTGGAGGGGTCAAGTTTCAGGGCTTGGTTGTAGTCAGCAATGGTGCGGTCGTAGTCTTTTTTGTAATAGTAAGCTAACCCTCGATTGTAGTAAGCTTTGGCAAAGTTGGGGTCAAGTTTCAGGGCTTGGTTGTAGTCAGCAATGGCGTGGTCGTAGTCTTTTTTGTAATAGTAAGCTAACCCTCGGTAAAAATATACTATGCTTTGATCCAACTCCTTAATAGGAGCTTCAACGTGTTTTAGGGCGTCACTGAAGCTGGTAATAGCCTTGTTCCAATCACTAACCGTATAGCGAGTTAATCCTACAGTAAAAAGGCTTAGATAAACCATTCTATTCGAGAGACTGGTTTGCATCTTGAAGCTATTTAGCTCAGAAACAGCAGCAGTCTGCTCTAACCCTTCGATTTTGGGTAAATACTCTGGAGGACGTAAGACCTCAAAGTGTGAGCTTAACTGTACAGTCGTAGCTGTTTTCCCGTAGTCTCCCCAAATGACAATAGTTGCTTTACGTTTTCCTGCTTCCTTACGAGCATCCTTTTGGGATGTAACAATTTGATTTAAACGTTGTATTTTTATATCTGAGTAACTTCGGGTAGCATCCTCTAGCTTATCAAAGATATTTTTAGTAACCCTATAGTCTTTCTGTTCATTAGAATTTTCAAAATCAGCCAACAGAACAATAATGTCTTTAGTTGGGAGATGTTGCCATATATAAAAACTAGCAATACTCAAGATAGGAATGGCAAACATACCAGCGAGGGCTACTCGCCGCGATATGAGGTTTGGCTTCCAGTAGAAATAGACATAACCACAAAACAGTAACAAGACGACAATGCCGAAAATAATCAACACTTGAGTAATAAATCCGGTATCGCCAGATGCTAACTTAATAAATCCAATTAAGGTAACAACAAAACCAATAACCGCAGTTCCTATCTCGCTCCAACTCTTTAAACGTTGAAAAAATCCACCTGAATTATTATCACCCTGGTTGCTCATTTGAATTTGCCCCTTAAAATCCAATCACCTCTACAGCCTTCTTCCTTTGCTCTGGGGTAACTTCCAAATAGCGCTGCAAAGTTCCCAGGTCATTGTGTTTACTGATTTCTTGGATATGCCGTAAGGGAACACCAGCAGAAGACATCATTGTTAATACCGTCCTCTTAAAAGAGTGTGTACTGACACCAACCAACCCAAAACGCTTACAGGTATCCCTAAGAATCTTATCAGCTGCAAACCACTGGTGAGAAGTTAGTAAGCAAAAAGCCATTTTAAGTTCTCAAAATGCCATTTCACCTTCTCAAAATACCTTTTTGCTTTCTCATTTCGGTAAAACACGCACTCAAAATACCTTTTTGCTTTCTCATTTCGGTAAAACACGCACTCAAAATATCTTTTTGCTTTCTCATTTCGGTAAAACACGCACTCAAAATACCTTTTTGCTTTCTCATTTCGGTAAAACACGCACTCAAAATGCCTTTTTGCTTTCTCATTTCGATAAAACACGCACTCATCACAGATATCTTTGTGGTAGCAAAAGCTATTGCAGATTTAGTGGAATACTCTCAGGCTGATCAATACGGAATTTTTTTAAGCTAAAGAATGTTAAGCGTACCGTATTACAGGGTTTATATTATGGCTCGTCAAAAAAGAACTTCCAAGGTGCTAGAAAGAGCAGTGCGTCGTGCAGCTGGTATCGATTCAATTGATCCAAATATAGATTTAGGCAATGGACTTACCCTATCTGCTTTCTCAACTTTAATAGAAAGGATGCGAGCCAAAGAAAATGTATACAACAGCGCCCTTTCCAACTTGGATAAGTTATATCGTGAAATGCTAGAAACAGAGTGCGAGTTGGGAGATATGGCCGAACACATGCTAATGGCAGTTGCGACTCGATATGGCAAAAGCAGTGTAGAATACGGCATGGCAGGAGGAGCCCCTAAAAACCAGCGCAGCAAGAGACTACGAGGCGAGTCGCCAGTTCCCGTTCCTGCGGAATAGATTTATATTTCCTAATTACTCAAAGGCTTCAAATAAGCGATCGCCTGTTTCCAAATCATCACCTGTTGACTAGTATCATCCACAAGACACACACTATATTGGTCTTGCCACATTACTCTTCCAGTCAATATATCACCCGTCAGCAATTTAATCTCAGTTGTTAGTGCTTGTTTAATCAGGTTTTGTAATTGGCGAGTGCTGGGTAAAGAAGTATCAAATTCGGTAATCATAGTCATTAGTTATTAGTTATTTGTGTTTTGTCATTAGCAAATGACAAAACACAAATAACTAATGACAAAACACAAATATAGTTTATGGATTTTGGGAATGGCAATAGAATTTACTAAGTATCACGGTTTGGGTAACGATTTCATTTTGATAGATAATCGCTCTGACTCACAGCCCGCAATCACTCCATCACAAGCAGTACAGTTGTGCGATCGCCATTTTGGTATTGGTGCAGATGGTGTAATTTTTGCTTTACTAAGTGAGGATGGTACTGATTACACCATGCGGATTTTTAATTCCGATGGTTCCGAACCCGAAATGTGTGGTAATGGTATTCGTTGTTTAGCTGCATTTTTGGCTGAATTAGAAGGCGAGTCACGTCAGAGTAATCAATATCGGATTCATACCCTTGCTGGTATAATTACACCCGAATTGATGTCCGACGGACAAGTAAAAGTTGACATGGGTATTCCCAGATTACTTGCTGGCGAGATTCCTACTATTTTATGTTCTGCTGACGAGAAAGTTATTAACCAACCCTTGGAAGTAGCAGGAAAAACTTGGGATGTCACCTGTGTCAGCATGGGTAATCCCCATTGCATAACTTTTGTTGAAGATGTAGCAGCAATTCCCTTAGATAATATTGGCCCGCAGTTTGAACATCACCCAGTTTTTCCCCAACGGACAAATACTGAATTTATTCAAGTTGTTCGCCCAGATTACCTGAAAATGCGAGTTTGGGAACGTGGGGCTGGAATTACTTTAGCTTGTGGTACAGGTGCTTGTGCTGCTTTAGTCGCGGGAGTACTAACAGGAAAATGCGATCGCACTGCGACTGTAGAATTACCTGGAGGTTGTTTGCAAATTGCTTGGTCAGAAATTGATCAACGAATTTATATGACAGGCCCAGCTAAACAAGTCTTTCAAGGAAAGATGTAAAAATGTAGAGATGCGAAATTTCGCGTCTCTACAAGGGTATGATTTAATCTGGAAAAGCTAAACCAGTTCTTGGATCGCGGATATACAACCCCAGCGTGAGACTATGCATCACTTCATCCCAAATGGGTATTAGCTGTTCTGCTTGATCTACCCAATAATCGAATGTAATCAAGCACTGCACATTTGACCCTAAACCAATGCAAGTCCGCGAAAAAGCTTCTCGTGGTTCTTCCTGGGTGTCGATAAACTTAATTTCTGCCCACATAATTCTGGCAGTTTGGCGCTTGACAGTAACAATTTCTCCCTTCTCAATGACGTTGCGTTCGTCATTGTCTATGACTTTCTTTAAAGTGGGTTTGAGTGGAAACAGACTCCAATCGTTGGGTGGAAGGTGATTAAAAGAGACTTCTAAGCAGCAATCATCGTTGGGTGGTTGTTTATCCAGGAACTTGAACGATTTTTCTTGTGGCTCAAAAACCCAACTCTGGGGAACATTGAAGCGAACAGCTCCCCTACCTGCAACAAAAATCTTGTAGCCTGATGGAGAGTTCCAGTGATGATCGGGTTTTAGTTCAAGCGTTTCTTTAATCCATTGAAGATTGCTTTTTTTACGCTTTGCCATAGTGTTTTTGCAAAATCTGTTCCAGAGGTGCGATCGCCCACTTTGTTAATATTATCAAATTCCTAATAAGGTGAGATGCGATCGCACTTATTACAAGTTTTCCAACATTAGACGATTTTTCACTATCAGCCTCTCGTCATTAAAGATTAAGCAGAATAACATCGAATTACTAGACTATAGACAGACTTAAACAAATCTGATTTTAGCTAAAGACTTATGACAGCGATCGTCTTCGGTAGTATCAATATGGATTTGGTGGGGACTGCACCTCGATTACCACTCCCTGGTGAAACACTGCTGGGATACGATTTTTTTAAAGTTCCTGGGGGAAAAGGCGCAAATCAAGCAGTAGCGTTAGCACGATTGGGAATTCCTACACAAATGGTGGGACGTGTAGGCGCACAAAGTTTTAGTGCTGAACTTGTTGATAGTTTGCAAGCTGCTGGTGTACAAACTGAAAATGTATTGATAGATGAAACTGTTAGTTCTGGTGTTGCGATCATCATCATTGACAATGCAACTCAAAATCAAATTGTTGTGATTCCAGGCGCAAATGGATGCGTTAACCAAGAAGATGTAACTAGAATGTCGCGTTTGTTGCAGACAGCAACAGTACTTCTTTTACAACTAGAAATTCCGATATCTACGGTGATTGCAGCAGCACAAGCAGCAAAAGCAGCAGGAGTAACCGTAATTTTCGACCCTGCACCCGCTCAGTCAAATTTACCAAATGAACTTTATCCTTTGATAGATATTATTACTCCCAATGAAGTGGAAGCAGGTCAATTAGTAGGTTTTTCCGTGAATGGACAAGATTCTGCAAAGAAAGCAGCCGAAGCTTTGTTGAATAGGGGTGTGAAAAATGCGATCGTGAAATTAGGCGCTCAAGGTGTAGTTTGTGCTACCTCTAGTGAAACTTTTTTTGTACCTGCATTTTCGGTCAAAGCAGTGGATACGGTTGCAGCTGGAGATGCATTTAATGGTGGTTTAGTGGCTGCACTTTTCCAAGGACTTCCTTTACGTCAAGCGGTAGTTTGGGGTGCAGCAGCAGGTGCTATAGCAACGACTAAACTAGGCGCACAAACTTCGCTTCCAAATCGGTCAACGTTTGATACTTTTCTCCAAGAAAGGAGGATTTAACTCAGCAAAAAATTGTATTTATAAAAGTCTTGATAGATTCGTAGTAAGTACTTTAGTACTTGAATATTTGGGGACTAAACTTAATTTTTTTGATATTAATTATCATAATATATGCCCTAATCCAATTAATAATTCAACTACTTGTGATTACAAATAGATTATGTATAAAAAATATTTTGGACAGGACAAGTTTCAATATGGTTCGGATAAGACAAATCGATTGACATTTAAATCCTGTAGAGACGCGAAATTATCCTGTGGGATCTTGCTACGCGTCTCTATAAAAAATTGTGGGCTTAACACCAAGCGTATTGCAATATAACCGATGACATAGATACCCGACTTCTTAAAGAAGTCGGGGTTCTTATTATTCATGCGATTAAAAATTGTTATATTTATTTTGTCTTAGCTCATCAGAATATTTTTTTCTTATTCCTTTTGACATATATCTATTATCTACAAGCAAAACTCTTGACAGAGATATTCTTATATAAAGTTTGCTAAATCTATAATATCGGTTTTATTAACTAATCAATATTGACAAGTCATACTCGACTCAGAGAGTAGAAAATTTGACATTATAATTTGTCAATTTCAAGAGACTCATTAAACCATGCTGTAAATAAATTTCGCCAAAGGTGTCGATATGCATCTTCAGGAACAATTCATACAATATCTAGCAGCCGAAAATTTGCTGAACCAGACTATCCACAGTGAAGTAAAAGTAGAAGATAGAAGAGTTGATATTTCAAGCATTCCTAGTGCAAAAATTTTTATTGCTGGAGGTTCTCTTGCCTTCATAATAATTTGGGCAGTATTTTTGGTATTTATGTCCAAAATGAGGAGACTTTCACAAGAAAATAAGTTATTTTTCGCCATCCATACTTCACGTAAAGTTCCCTGTAGAAAATGTCATTATTTTTCACAAAATCATCATCTCAATTGTGCAGTCCAACCTTCAATTGTTTTAACTGAAGAAGCAAGCAACTGCCCTGATTACTGCCCTAAGCAAGGAAAAGCTAGCCAACAAAAATCATTGACATTAGATGACTAATACCATTTCTTTATGAAGACGCATATAAAGAACCCCACCGCCTTCGGCACCTCCCCTTGGTAAGCTGCGGTGTACACATAAATCCTCTGATCCCCCTAAATCCCCCTTTTTAAGGGGGACTTTGATTCTAGTTCCCCCTTTTTTAAGGGGGGTTAGGGGGGATCAAAACGCTACTATGCAACTTTATAAGACTTCTGTGTACACCGTAGCCCTTGGTAAGGGGAGGTTGGGAGGGGTTAAAATAATGTGCAGCTTCACAGAAAATTGGTATAAGTTAATTATTTGTGAGGAAAGGGAACAGGGAATGGGAAAATCAAGTTGTACTGAGTTTTTTTGTTCAACAATTAAATATGACTTGGGTGGGGAAACTCCTCTAAGTAAGTCAACTCGCGCAAAGAAGAAATCTAAGAAGTGATTCGAGGACAATCCCCCCACCTTATAGGTGTGGGGACAATGTCAAACCTCAGCTACAACTTGCTCTTGTTCTCTTTCCACAAACGCCTGTACACGGGCGCGGTAATTCCTCAAGTTTTCATCAACCCAGTCGCGATCGTTACTATTAGCATACAAGTGTACTAGTGGCTCACTTGCATCCGGTAACAATAGCACCCAACTGTCATCATATTGCTGACAAATTTTCACTCCATCAATTAATTCCAGATTTTGGGCTGGATGGGTTTCGACCAAATAGCGCATTAATGCTCCTTTTGCAGTCCAAGGACACCGGATAATATGGGATTTGTGGATCACTCGTGGCAATTCTGAACGCACTGAGGCTAGCGATCGCTCTTGAATCGTTAGCATCTCAATTAATTTGGCAATACAGAACATCGCATCAAAACCCGGATGTAGTTGGGGGAAAATGAAACCAGTGTCTGCACTACCTCCTAAAACTACATTGGCATTTTTGTAACTTGCTTCCATCAAGGCTGTGGGGTTCGCTTTAGTACGAATCACCTTACCATCGTGGCGACGGGCTATTTGTTCTACCGCACTGGATGTATGTACTGGTACAACTACTGTACCTCTGGGATTAGAAGTTAACATCATGTCTACCATCAGTGCAGTTAACATTTCCCCACGAATCGGTATACCCGATTCATCAACTAGAATCAACTGTTCACCATTCGCTGAAACTTGAATACCAAAATTGGCTTTTAAAGCTTCCACCACGTGACCAAGCTGTGTTAGTAGTGCTTCTCGGTCTGTAGCAGACATAGCAGTCTTATTTAAACTAGCATTCAATACTACTGCATCTGCACCAAACTTATCTAACATTTGCGGTAAAACTGCTCCAGATACCGCATAGACGTAATCTATTACTACTTTTGCTCGACTGTTACGGAGTGTATCTATGTGTAATAGTTTTTCAAAGGCTGTGCAGTATTCATCAACTACTTGACTCGGGTAAGCAACATCACCAACTTCATGAATGAGCGATCGCCGCATATCTTCTTTAAAGTAAGCCCCTTCGATTTTCTTTTCTTGAGCTTTGGAAATATTAATACCCTTAGCATCCATAAATTCAATTAGGATGTAATCTGCGCGATCAGGATGTACTCGTACATGAATACCACCAGCTACTCCCATTGTCGGTATAACTGTACGCGCAATGGGGATAGCAGTTGCGTCTAAGTTTTGAATATCAATACCAACAGACATCAAACCCGCAATGAGCGATCGTGTTACCATGCGGGAAATATTACGTTGGTCACGGGAAACCGTTACCCGCGAACCAGGTTTTAAGGTGGAACCATAAGCTGCACCTAATTTCACTGCGAATTCCGGGGTAATATCAATATTTGCCAATCCTTGTACACCCCGTTGCCCAAACAAGTTACGTTGAGCAGTATTTCCCCAAATTAAGTTAATATTTAAAATTGCCCCTGAATCAATCTTCTTACTCGGCCAAACTCGCACACCAGGACTAATTTGAGCTTCTTCTCCCACAGTTGACAGCGAACCAACTACAGCAGCTTCCAAAACGTGGGCGCGACGATCTACACGAGTACCACGAGAAATTACACAAGCCGACAGTTGTGCTTCGTCACCGATAATGGCGCCATTCCACACAATGGGGCGCTTAAGATTCGCATCTGCCCCTATAGTTACCTTGTCTCCAATAATAGTTCCTGGTTCTATATGTACTCTGGCACCTATACGGCAATTATCGCCGATCACCACAGGGGCTTCAATTTTAGCTGTTGGATCTATGTAAGTGTTTTGACCGATCCAAACACCCGAATATTGTTCTTGGTATGGAAAGTCAAGGTTAACTTTTTGCTCCAATGCATCATACTGAGCTTCCCGATAAGCGTCTAAGT
The DNA here is from genome assembly GCF_059505505.1 of Pelatocladus sp. Taxonomy (NCBI): domain Bacteria; kingdom Bacillati; phylum Cyanobacteriota; class Cyanophyceae; order Nostocales; family Hapalosiphonaceae; genus Pelatocladus; species Pelatocladus sp. The sequence continues at coordinate 23,046 of NZ_JCACKS010000260.1, forward strand.
GACCAACGTCACACCAATAACCTTGGGCGATGTAACCATACATTGGTTCACCTTTTGCCAACAACAAAGGAAACAAATCTTTGGAAAAGTCTGATTCAGTGTTGGCAGGCAGATATTCCAAAACTTCTGGTTCTAAAATGTAAGCACCGGTATTAACCGTATCGGAAAAAATTTCACTTGTAGAAGGTTTTTCTAAAAATCGGCAAATGCGATGATCTTCATCAGTAATTACTACTCCAAACTCAATGGGATTAGGAACACGAGTCAGAATCAAAGTAGCTTTTGATTTTGTTTGTTTGTGAAATTCAATCGCTGCTGTTAAGTCAAAATCTGTGATGCTATCACCACTAATGACTAAAAAAGTTTCATCCAGAAGTTCGGCAATATTTTTCACACATCCAGCAGTACCCAAAGGCTGATCTTCTTCAACAGAGTAAGTAATTTGTACGCCAAAATCGCTGCCATCTTGAAAATAATCTCGCAAAGCATCTGGTAGATAATGCAGTGTGGCAACTATTTCTGTAATGTCATGTAGTTTGAGAAGATTAATAATATGTTCCGCAATTGGTCGATTTAAGATCGGCACCATCGGTTTAGGCAGATCACAAGTGAGTGGACGAAGCCGTGTTCCTGAACCCCCTGCCATTAATACTGCTCTCATAAATCCTCCTTAGGCTGTTTGCACCACTTGCTGCGTCAAGACAAATTAGATCAGTTTTATCTACTTTCTTTAGTGTCCTACGGATATTGAAATTTGAGGAACTTCCAATAGATGCATCTAGCTAGATACAAGTATATTTACTCCCCGCATTAGCTTGAAAATGGGGATCAGGGAACAGGGAACGAGGAAAGGTAATTAGAATATTGATAATTTTTCCGATCCCCAATCCCCAATCCCCAATCCCAATCCCCAATCCTTTTCCCTTGTCTTTACTTGTGAACTATAACTGGATACTAAGGGGGAAGCTAATTTAAACTGGAATTATGAAAATTTATTTATCAAAGCGGGTGCTTAACTATAGCGTTTAGTAAGTCAGTCAGTGAGAATAAATCAAACTATGTTAAGTAACGTAAAATTATTGAAATAATTTCGTAGTAAGGACTTTAGTCCTTTTTTGAGGATTAAAGTCCTCACTACAAACCTTCTGTTATTTGCGTTGTCTTAGTTAATGTTTGATTGGTGTAATTGATCAGATTACGCGATCGCCTGAAAATTCTGGACTCAAATTCTATTTTTTTATTGTGGAGCAAATTGCAATGAGTGAATTAATTGCTATTGTTTTGATAGTAGGTTATACAGGTTTTGCTTGGAAATTCTGGAATGGATATAGGAAGACAAATTTTACTCGTAGTACAGTCAACCGCTTGATGTTGTCATTGTTATGGCCAGTTTTATATCTTACAAATAAGCCCTATAGGCAAAATTTTAATAAAGCACTAAAGGGCAAATAGATAAGATTTTTCGCTTGATTTTGAAAGTCACACAAGCAGTAAGCTGTTATGCATTAAAAATGCACAACAGCAAGGCAGAAGGCAGAAGGCAGGAGGCAGAAGCGAAGAGGATTTGAGTCATTAATCAGGCCATAATGAATATGTAAATTAAAAGCGCAACAGCTTATGTTCGCTTTCCCTAATTACAACCAAATTACTGGCGTGGGTAAAAAATTGAAATTTTATATATTTAGATGAATCTTTATAACAGGATCAACTCACTTTGAGATCTTTGTAGTGAGTGCTTTAGCGCTCACTACAAACCCTTTGTTACAATTTTGTACCGCACTCTGGACAGAAAATGTTAGCGGGAAGGTTTTTCGCACCACAATTACTGCAATAAACAGCTTCGACATCAGCTTTCGGTGCTTGCTTTGGTAAACCGATCATCTGAGCGTTGCTCTTACCGGGCGCTACCATTGGGTAACAGTTTTCGTCTTTGGTAACGTGGACATTGATAATCACTGGCCCGTCATAGGCTAACATTTGGGCGATCGCATCTGTCAATTCTTCTTTGTTTTTAACTATGATGCCTTTGATACCATAAGCTTTTGCTAGTAATTCAATATCTGGCATCCCTACTTCCATGTTGGAACAAGAGTAACGCTCACCATGGAAAGCTTGTTGCCACTGGCGCACCATTCCTTGCCAACCGTTATTGAGAATGACGGTCTTGACATTTATCCCATACTGTGAAAGTGTGCCAAGTTCCTGTAAACACATCTGGAAACTGGCATCACCACTAATACAGATGACTTCTTGGTCAGGGAAAGCTACTTTGGCACCCATCGCTGCTGGTAAGCCAAAACCCATTGTTCCCAAACCTCCGCTAGAAACCCAGCGTCGAGGTCCTGCTTTGAGAAATTGAGCTGCCCACATTTGATGTTGACCGACATCTGTGGTGTAGATAGCATGAGGTGCTTTATTAGCGATCTCCACAACTACTTCTTGTGGTGAAATGCTATCAGCATGGTGTGGCACAACCAAAGGATATTCTTCTTTCCAGCGATTGATTAATCTCAACCACTCTTGGCTTTGGTTGGGTGTACTTTTGATACCCAATTCTTCACATCGGCGTAAAATGTCTTGCAATACGTTCTTGACATCGCCAACTATAGGCACATCGGGAACGCGATTTTTACCAACTTCTGCGGGATCGATGTCGATATGAATTACCTTAGCGCGGGAAGCGAATTCATCTAACTTGCCCGTAACGCGGTCATCAAATCTTGCGCCTACACAAATGAGTAAATCACAATCGGTAACTGCAAAGTTAGCATAAGCAGTACCATGCATCCCCAACATTGCCAAAGATAGAGGGTGATGCTCATCAAAAGCACCCAAACCCATCAAAGTTGTGGTGACAGGGATTTGGAATAACTCAGCCAATTCTTGAAGTTCTACGTAAGCATCAGCAGCGATCGCACCTCCACCGACATACAACAAAGGACGGCGACTGTCGCGAATCAGTTGAATTGCGGCATATATCTGGCGTGGATTTCCCTTGACTGTGGGGCGATATCCGGGTAACTTCACCGAACCCGGTTGCACAGGTAAATAATCAAATTCTTCAAATGCTACATCTTTGGGGACATCAATCAAAACTGGTCCTGGTCGCCCCGTAGTGGCAATGTGGAAAGCTTCAGCTACAACCCGTGCCATATCTTTGGGGTCGCGCACTACGTAAGAGTGCTTCACAATTGGCAGTGTAATACCGTAAATATCGGTTTCTTGAAACGCATCTGTGCCAATTGCATGACGAGGTACTTGTCCGGTGACGATGACCATCGGGATCGAGTCCATATAAGCAGTAGCAATACCTGTTACCAAGTTAGTTGCTCCTGGCCCTGATGTGCCAAAGCACACCCCTACCTTCCCTGTAACGCGGGCGTAACCATCAGCTGCATGGGCAGCACCTTGTTCATGTCTCACTAGGATGTGCTTGATGCCTTCACCACTAGCTTCCGCTTTATACAAATCATCATAAATTGGTAGAATCGCACCACCAGGATAACCAAAAATATATTCGACGCCATGGCGTTTTAGACTGTCAAGCAGTGCAAAACCACCAGATGCACGTCTAGGTGTCACGACTGGCGATGAAGATACACTAGACTGGGCTTGCTTCTCGGTTTGTGAACCAATGATTGGGGAACGCGATTCTCCGACAGAGACACTTCGTGAACGCACAGTCGAACCTCACCTATTAGCTAAGATAATGCTGAATTTCTGTAGTTAAATTCTCATTTTAATTTAAAACTTTGATCATTTTTTGAGATTATCACTGATCCCTGACATTCAGTTGGGGATTGGGGATTATTCTCCCTACCCTTGAAAGCCCTTATCCCCTTTCCTTCAGATCACATCTTGCAAAACTCGACGGGTATTGTGCCAAGCCCAAACACCAATAATCGCGACGATCGCACTCATTCCTACTAATACGCTTCGCAAGCCTAAAGCATCAGTTATTGGACCTGTAATTGCCAGTGGTGCAGAAAGAGCTATGTTGATGGCATGATTTTGAAACCCAAAAACTTTACCAAGCATCGAAGGTGGGGTTTGTTGTTGGATTAAAGTTTGCATTGGCACACCAACTAGGGCTGCACCTATTCCTAAAACAGCACAAAGGCCTAAAGCCAATAATAGTTGATTGACAAAAGTGAAGACCCCTAAAACTACTGCCATCATCAAAAACCCAATTAAGGGTAAAGGTTTGTGATGAAATTTATCACCCCAATGACCCAAAATCCCGGCTCCAATTACCATTCCTACGCCTGCTGCTGCCAAGAAAAAGCCAAATTGTTTCTCTTTTAATCCAAATTCTGCTGCTAATTGAATTGCCAGCACTACTAGGGCTGCAAATACGCAATATAAAGTCACTAATTGCAGCATGGCATTTAATATCAAGCGATTTCTCTTGAGATAGCGCAAGCCTTGTTTAAAATCTGTCCAAGGATTGATACTTGCTTCCTGTTCACCAATTGTTGTGTTGTCTTTAAAGTTAATGGGCTGCATGATCCCAGCAGAAGACATATACAATATTGCCACTACCAGCTCTTGACCATAATCGGGACCAAGGTAATCTTTTGCCCAACTTAACATTGGTTCCCCGATCGCAAATCCCACAATTAAAGCACCCATCATTGTGCTGCTGAACAAAGCATTGGCTGCCATCAAATTCTCTCGTCTCACCAATAACGGAATGACAGCCTGTTCTGCGGGTGCAAAAAACTGCGTCACAGTGGAGATTGCAAAAGTCAGTATTAATAAAATCAAAAACTCCCGTGGCAAAAGCGGTATTAACAGTGTCAACAAACCGCGTACTACATCTGAACCAACCATGATCAACTTTTTTGGAAAGCGATCAACAAACACACCTCCAGCTGAACCAAACAAAATTGCTGGGACTGTAAACGCCACCATTAAAGCTGAGTACATCGAGTTTTCGGCTAAACCAGCAGGAGGCGGATAGTTTTCTAATAGAGCAATCATTAAAACAAAGAAAACTTTATCCGCAAGCTGGGAAAATAACTGCCCAATCCACAGCAGCATAAAACCACGGTTTCTGAGCAGGACGCCAAATCCTTTATTTACAGCAGCAGGTTCAGTTGGAAACATCAGCAATTAGGGAATAGGGGATAGGGGATTGAGGATTGGGTAATTGGGATAAGGGGAAGGTAGGGGTCCCCTGGAGGGGATAAGGGGCAGGTGGGGCCCCTGGAGGGGATAAGGGGTAATGGGGATTGGGAAGAGACTTGTTAAATAATTATTCCTTGTCCTCCATATACTCCTTGTCCCCCATCCCTGACCCCTGATCCGCGATCTCCTCCTTACTACTTATACTTTCCGGACTAATTTTTTCATAGCGCACTAAAAGTTTATGCAAAAATTCAGCCGCAGTTAAACTTTGTTGAGATGACGATTCTCCAAAAGATGAGTCTACCCACCAACCTTGGACGGTCTGGGGCGATCGCCACATTTCTAAATGATCAACTGCTGGATCTGCATAAAAGTTATTTTCACCCCCGCCCAGTATTTTAGAACTCCAGTGAGTGAAGTAATCATGGCTCATCCTATGGATAGGAAAGTTTCCCCATAATGGTACTCCCCATCCATCTATAGCAATAAAAGCTTTTATTTTACCTCCTAGTAGTTGCCATGAAGATGCGGCTGCGATCGCTCCAACTACACCAGCACTAAAACAAATAAATACAACTGGCGATTCGAGCCTATCTCCTAAATGCTTATGTAAAAACTGTAAAAGATGAAACCCTGATAAGGATGATAAAACTTCGGCTGGGTAAACTAGTATATTTACTGAATCTGGAGACTGCAAACTGTGAACTACTGAGTCTCTCCAAGCCATAAGAAAGTTTTTAGTTAATTCTTGTGTATGTATACCTGGGCAAATAATTATACTCATTAGTATTTGGTAACCAAGCCCCTTTGGGGCGGGTATAGGGCAGGGTGGTTTCATACAAGCAGAGAAAAATTAAAATCTTCTTTTAAAGCCTCTCCCCTTAATAAGGGGAGAGGTTTGGAGAGGGGTAAAAATCTATGCTTCAAAACGAGAAATACAGACTTCCATATTTTTCTTTTTTCGTATGAAACCACCCTGCTTTGTGGCGGGTATAGGGGTGTAGGGGAAAACCCGCCCCAAATACTGGGTACAAGAAAGAGTTTTTTAAACATGGAAAAGAGAAATTTTTCCTAGACACGTAGTCCAAGGAAAAAGGCGTCCTTTTTTCAAGCCCCTTACTTCAGTTATGGGGTTTCCTACACCCTTATACCCCTAGTTTGTTGACAGCTTTTCTAATCATAGTCATAACTTTAGGTACAGGAATAAATTCTAACGATGCTTTTCTGCCACAAAAAAGATAGTTTTGACATCCTCACCACCCTAAAAGGGACGGTGATTCCAAGAATCACTTCTTGGGTTTCCTCTTTCGGTGAGTCGGCTTACTTAGAGGAGTTTCCTCACCTAAGCAGAGGTCGTTGTATCCTTGCAAAGCTTGTTGTTGTCGTCGCAATATATCTAATAAATTTCTTGGTATCTCGTTTTAACCATTCTTGTTGAATGTCAGTAAAATTAATCTTACTTAAGAAAAAGAACTCATAAATAACAATACCTTCGCCAAAATAAAGAGGGCTTTCCGTAGTAGAGTTATTGTTTAC
>NZ_JCACKS010000261.1:0-86754 GCF_059505505.1 Pelatocladus sp.
ACTGGTCTCAAATCCTTGCATGTATTGGCTTGTGAGTTTTCGGATGGGTCTAATGTTTCAGTGTCAATCTGACGATCTAGAAAGGCTGCTTGGTAATCTTCCATACTCAAATAAAAATGGCTTTGATTCTTATAGGTATTATGAAATAAGAACCACAGCCATTTAGAATCAGAGTAAAAATTTTACATTGAGCTTACATTAATTATTATAAAATTTAATACTTACTAAAAACCCGGTCTCTTCTAGAAACCGGGTTTTTAATTATACCATACCACCAGCAGCTTGAAAACGAGCGCGGGCGCGTTTAAAGGCTTGGTTAGCTTGGATTTGAGCTTGGCGATCGCCTTCTTTAACTTGACCTAAGCGGGTTTGTGCATCGTTAAAAGCAGCACGAGCTTCCTCAAGGTCAATTTTGTCGCCACGTTCTGCACCATTGACCAGAATGGTCACTTCATCTTCTTCAACTTCGGCAAATCCACCGAGAAGAGCAATGGGTGTCCAGCCTTGATTTTTACTAGGACGTACTCGCATTACACCAGTATCCAAGGCAGTTAATAATGGTGCGTGTCCGGTGAGGATACCTAGCTGACCAGTGGTGCTGGGCAAAATTACTTCTTCAGCAGGAGCATCCCAGATTGTTTTGTCTGGGGAAATTACACGAACGGTTAATGGCATATGTTCAGTTATCAGTTATCAGTTATCAGTTATCTGTCATGAACTATCAGCGAACAGTTATCAAGATGAGAGTGACAACTGTTCACTGATAACTGTTCACTGAAGATTAGCCTTTAAGTTTTTCAGCTTTAGCAACGGCTTCGTCAATGCTACCGACCATGTAGAATGCTTGTTCTGGTAGTTCATCCAACTCACCAGACAGAATCATGTTGAAGCCTTTGATCGTGTCTTCCAACTTCACATATTTACCAGGAGAACCGGTGAATACTTCGGCGACGAAGAACGGCTGAGACAAGAAGCGCTCGATTTTGCGAGCTCGTGCAACAATCAGACGGTCATCTTCAGACAATTCATCCAAACCAAGGATGGCAATAATGTCTTGCAGTTCTTTGTAACGTTGTAGGGTTGATTGGACAGCACGAGCGGTGTTGTAGTGTTCATCACCAACTACATTGGGCTGCAACATGGTGGAAGTGGAACCCAGAGGATCTACCGCCGGATAAATTCCCTTAGCTGCTAAACCACGAGACAATACAGTGGTTCCATCCAAGTGAGCAAAGGTAGTGGCAGGTGCGGGGTCAGTCAAGTCATCCGCAGGTACGTACACAGCTTGGATAGAGGTGATAGAACCTTCGTTGGTGGAGGTGATGCGCTCTTGCAGTTCACCCACATCTGTACCCAATGTCGGCTGATATCCTACCGCAGACGGCATCCGTCCTAACAGCGCTGATACTTCGGAACCAGCTTGTACGAAACGGAAGATATTATCGATAAACAACAGTACGTCTTGCTTGTTCACATCTCGGAAGTATTCTGCCATGGTCAAACCAGACAGACCGACACGCATTCTTGCTCCGGGTGGTTCGTTCATCTGACCGTAAACGAGAGCAATTTTAGATTCGTTGAGGTTTTCTTTGTTGATCACCCCAGATTCGATCATTTCATTGTAGAGGTCATTGCCCTCACGAGTGCGTTCACCCACACCGGCGAATACAGATACACCACCGTGTTGAGTCGCGATGTTGTTAATCAACTCCATCATGATCACGGTTTTGCCGACGCCTGCACCACCGAACAGACCAATCTTACCGCCACGACGGTAGGGAGTCAGCAGGTCAACAACTTTAATCCCAGTTTCAAACACGGAAGGTTTGGTTTCCAGTTCGGTGAGTTTGGGAGCAGCGCGGTGGATGGGTAACTTCTCTTCGCTGTTGACAGGCCCTTGATTATCTACAGGTTCGCCCAGGACGTTGAATATCCGACCCAGGGTGGCTTTACCAACGGGTACACTAATGGGAGCGCCAGTATCAACAGCTTCCATACCACGTACTAAGCCGTCGGTGGAAGTCATCGCCACAGCCCGCACCTGGTTGTCACCAAGCAGTTGCTGTACTTCGCAAGTAATTGCGATTTTCTGTCCAGCCTCGTTAGTACCAGAGACTTGCAAAGCGTTGTAGATTGGTGGCATTTTTCCGCTAGGGAATTTTACGTCTACAACCGGCCCAATGATTTGGGTAATGTAACCAATGTTTGTTTTTTCTGCTGTGGTGACCATGCTGAGTCTATGATTGAAGCTATATTTCAGATCGGGTCGTAAGAGACTTAAAAATTAAGCTATGTCATTTTCAAGAGTAGCACTGAACGACGCCAGAATTTGGCATAAATTCATTATTAAGCTTGGGCTGATCAGTGAGTTAGTCAGGCTAGGATCACAGCAGGGGGGCTTAGGTTAGGGATAAGAGACTAAAATTGGGTATGGGGGTGTAAGGGTATAGGGGTATAGGACGAGTCCTATTTTCATGTTTGGCGGTAAAATTTTTTCACTGGGACTGCCTGATGAAGCTCGTGTATGACGATTTATTCGGTGAGAACGTTGGGAACCTCGGTATTTGTGGCTTGAAAAAATTCTTTTTTCTCAAAACCAAAAGTATTAGCAACCAGTGAGTTGGGAAAACTTTGAACTTTTTGATTATATGTTTGCACCGCTTGGTTGTAGCGCATCCGCTCGACAGCGAGGCGATTTTCAGTACCCGTTAACTCGTACTGAAGATTGGTAAATAATTGGCTTGATTGCAATTGGGGATTAGCAACTGCATAATCACCGAAACGATCAATTGCTTGATTGATTTGTACTGTTGCAGCAGCTTTTTGATTAGGAGTAGTTGCTTGTAAATAAGCCTGACGCGATCGCACCAATAAAGAGACTAACTCTTTTTCCTGTTTAGCATAGGCTTTTGTCACATTCACAAGGTTGGGAATTAGATCAGCACGTCGTTGAAGTTGATTTTCGACTTGCGCCCAAGCTGCATCAACTTTAGTGTTACTGCTTTGAAGTGAGTTGTAAGTCCAGCCATACCAAATAGTCAATGCTGCTACTATTCCCGCACCAGCTAGCAATAGTCTTTGGCGCAGATGCACTAATCGCTTTTGTTCTTCTTGCTGCTTTTTATGCTTTGCTTGCACATCTTGGATAGCTTGCTCAATAAACTCGGCGGGAATATCAGCTTCCTTTCCTGCTGCTACCAATTCTGAAACCGAATAAGTTTGGGTGTGATTGGCGTAGTAACGCGAGGCTAACTCTAGCACCTCCGGCGCAATTTCTTCAGGAATTTTCTTCTGTGGATTGTTCATATTATTCACCAGTTACCACCAGCACCACCACCGCCGCTACTTCCACCACCAAAGCTACCACCACCACCGCCACTGTAATTACCACCACCATAATTAGTGGGAGGAGGGGGTGGAGGAGGGGGTGGTAAGCGAGGAATTATTTCCTCTTTTTCGTAGCGATAAGCACAACTATGGCAGTCATCGATAATTAGTCGTTTGCCAGAATTATATTCTGTAGCTGGTCTAACAGTCGTTTGAGTACGGGTGACAGTCAACTCTTGACAATGAGGACATTTCTGAAATCGAGATGAATGAGATTCTTGGGCAACAATATGGAAGCCATTACCAGTTAGTTTATGGCTACAATTGCCACATCTCCAACCTTCAAATTTGACACTACCAAGTTTTTGTGCTGTTTTTTCTGGTTTGCTGAGAAAGGAATCAACTGTAGTTGCGTCTACTTTTGCCATCGGTTGTTGGCAATCAGCACACAAAAAAATGTAATTTCCCTTACTTTTGCGTGTACGTCCTTCTGGTGCAATTAAGATTTTCCGAGGAATTACCAGAAAAACCCCTGTTCCGACTACCAGTACCATCATTCCACCAATGGCAAGTATTCCCCAAGGAGTATTGCCATCAGAATTTGCTTGTGCATTCGGCGAAGTTTTCTGATTGGGAGTTACGATCTGATTTGGAGTTGTTGTCTGATTCTCAGAGGATGTTCGCTCAGAGTTTAAAACGACTAGTAGCGCTTTTGTTCCCGCCAGTGTTCCACCTTGAAAATCCCCCTTTTTAAATTGTGGGATGATTTGGGTATCGATAATATTGCCGACTTTAGCATCAGGCAAAATTGCTTCAATACCATAACCAGTCTCAATTTCCACGCGGCGATCGCCTACTGAAATCAAAAACAAAACACCATTGTCTTGTCCTTTCTTGCCGATTCCCCAATTGTTAAACAGTTCTGTGGCAAATTTTTTGGGAGTACTTGCAGGTGCAGTTTCTTTCACTGTCACCACTGCCATTTCCGTGCCATTTTTCGCCTCTAATTCCGAAATCATCTGATTGATTTGGATTTCTGTGCGATCGCTGAGAATCCCTGCCATATCAGTTACCCAACCACCATTTTTCTGTCGAGGATTAGGGACTTCTTGGACAGTTATAGCCAGACTAGAAAGCGGAGAAACAAGTATGGCAGAGGAAAATAAACTCACCGAGAAAATGCGTTTTGATTTGAGAAAATTTAATTTCATTGCTTTAGTCTCCAGCAGAAAAATTTCTGGAGTAAGTGTAAAATCAACTTCTGTTATGGGTTGGTTCTATTGAACATTCTTTCTGAAAATAATAATTATTAATTATCTGACTAACTAATTAAATAATTTGTTTCAAAATACTTCTACTTCTATTTTACGTCTAAATAGGTGGTGCGTTAGGCGTTCCACCATAACGCACCCTATTGAATAACTGGTCACTTTTAGATTACAGCGATCGCAATTTTCCCTACAGCATGTTCACTTTCGCTATAAGTATGAGCTGCGGCTAATTCTTGGAGGGAATAGGTGCGATCAATCACAATACGGAGTTTACCCGCTTCTATCAATTCTTTCAGATAAATTAAATCTTGAGCTTTGGGCGATTCCAGCACCAATTTGGCTTTTTTCCCAGGAATAATCATTGTCACAATTCCCGGTAGAATATTTTCCGGGGTGGGTAGCGTAGTAAGGTAAATTCCGTTAGGCTTTAGTACTTTTTTGCAATCAAAAAAAGACTGCTTTCCAACTGCATCAAAAATAATATCGTATTGCACTGGATCTTGAGTAAAATCTTGCTGCGTGTAATCAATGACGCGATCTGCTCCTAAAGATTTGACAAACTCTAGATTTTTCGTACTGCAAACACCACTCACTTCTGCACCCAGTATCTTGGCAATTTGTACCGCGAAAATACCCACACCACCAGAAGCACCATTGATTAAAACAGCTTGTCCTGGTTTAATGTTGCCTTGATCTCGCAGTCCTTGTAAAGCAGTCAGTCCAGCGATGGGTACAGAAGCTGCTTCTGCATAGCTGATGTTTGTGGGTTTGAGAGCAGTACAATTTTCTGGAACTGCTACAAACTCTGCGTAAGCACCTCCATTTGGTGGTTTTAGAGTGCCATAGATTGAATCTCCTATTGTGAAGCGTGTGACATTAGAACCAACTTCCACGACTTCACCTGCTAAATCAAATCCCAGAATCATTGGGAATTTATTACCTGTCACAATTTTCAACATTCCCTTGCGAATTTTCCAATCAGCAGGATTAATACAACTGGCGTGAACTTTCACAAGTAATTCGTCAGCCTTGATTGTTGGTGGTGCTACATCTTCATATTGCAACACATCAGCAGAACCATACCGATGAATGACAACTGCTTTCATCCTCTTTCTCCCGGTATGCTAATTATGAATTGACTGAATTCAGTCTAGTTAATTATTTTTCAGTCAAACAACTTCCTTTAGAGAGGGAATGAGAGGGAGCTTTTGGTAATCGGTAATCGGTAATTGGTGATACTTGGTTATTTTTTGACCATGCTCAATACCTAATTACCAAAAAACAAGGCTATTCGATATTGGATGGATGCACCAAAAGAAGCAAAAATTAATCAGATTGCTTTGAATAATTACTCTACAGCACTGCGTAAAGAGTTTAAGTTTGTAGAAGAATCAAGAGTTTCCTGAATCAACTGATAAGTTCATAAACCAAACTGGATTCTTAGAGTGTCACAGGTGATTCTACATAGATAGTGGGTTCTTGCATCGTAAATTTAATTCCATAATTGAGAAGGTATTTAGTAATTTTATTATTCGCTAATTCTAATAACCGCTTTCTGAGTTGAATTGAATTTTCACTCGAACCCAATATAAAAAATGTTACCCTAGCATGAGTTATCTGATTTTCCGAATCATCTGTCAAAGTAATATTAGTACTTCCTGGGTCAATTCCAAATAAGGAATTAGTACTTTCAGTAATAACTTGCTGCACCAATGCTTTTTCTCGCTCTTCTAAAAGCTTCTGAAATTCGATGTACAGCAAGACCATTACTTTCTTGCCTCTAGTAACGTTTTCAATTTCTAAATTCGCCAAAATAGAATTTGGTACAATAAAAAGAGTACTTTTTGCTGCTGTACGAATCTTGGTAGAGCGTAAACCTATCGATTCAACACGACCAAATAAACCTTCTGAAATTTGTTGAGAACGTTGTAAACGAATATATTCTCCGGGAACAAAGGGGCGATCTAAGTACAATACGATAGTTCCCAACAGTTGCTCTAAAGTTTTTTGAGCAGCAAAAGCAAATGCAACCCCTGCAATTCCTAAGCCAGTTACCAAGCCAATTAAATCGAATCTATTTTTAGCAAAAGCTAGCACAGCAAAGAAGCCAATAATTACATTTGCTAAAGTTTCAAATACTAATAGTAGCTCATCAACTTCCCGACCAAACTTGCGGAGTAAATCTATTCCATAAACCAGGATAAATTGGCGAAATAAACGGGAAGCTAACCAAGCAATACTAATAATGACTGCCAAGTCAATAAAAGGTTTAATAAAATTAAATACTAGTTGATACTCTTTAATCCAATTTAATGAAAAAGAGACTAATATGAAGGTTCCTGCAATTTTAACTAAGTTTCTAATCGGATGAATTAATTTTTCATAAATTGTCGTTAATTGTTGCGGGAAGAATTGCCGCAGAAACAACCTGATAAATAAAGGTGTATATCTTCCTACTACAAAAGACAAAAGTATAAAGAATAGAAATATCCCGATTTGAATAAATACAGGTTGAGCGATTTCTCCAAGCTGAATAATACTGTTAACAGTTTCCGAAATTTTCATAGAATAGGTTTTAAATTGTAATAGGAGAATCAACATAAACAGTTGGTTCTTCAATATCAAATTCTATACCATATTCTTGCAATCGTCGGGTAATACTCTGACTAGCAATATCAAGAAGTTGACGTCGTAATCCCATTGAAACTTCACCAGAACCTAAGATAAAAAAGGTAATCTGTGCTTGTGTTCTTTCTGCTGTTTGTAGATTTGATGGTAAATCTCTAAAACTCACATCAGTACTGCGGGTATCAATTCCAAATATATCAACGGTACTTTCAAGGATAACCTGTCGAATCAAAGCTCGTTCTTCATTCTTGACAGCACGATAGAAGTTTAAATAAGTAATTGCCATTACTTTTTTAGCACCCGTAAAATTTTCAATATTAACTTGGGTGAGTGAACTATTAGGAACAATCATCAGTGTTCCTTTACCGGAAGTCCGAATTTTGGTAGAGCGTAAACCCACTGATTCAACTCGACCAAAAGTTCCATCTGGTAAGCCAATATAATCATCAATCACAAACGGACGATCAAGATAAATAACAATACCACCTAATACCTGTTCTAATATCTTCTGAGCAGCAAAAGCTATTGCTAAACCACCAATTCCTAAACTTGCTACTAATCCAAAAAGATTGATTTGATGAGTTTGAGCAAAAAGCAGCGTCGCTACAACTACAATAGTTACATTCGCAAGTAACTTAGTCAGAATTAATAACTCACTATTAACTTTGCGACCGCTTTTGATTGCTGCATCTAACAGATAAAAATCAAAAAATTGCTTGAAAAGTTGAGAAGCTAACCAACTACCAGTAATTGTTAAAGCTAATCCCACTGGAATTTCGAGCAACCTAGACCAATTAGATTCTGGTAATAAAATAGCAAATATATCAGCAGCTAAAAGAGCAAAGATAATCCCTAGCCATTCCTCATAAGGCTTCAAAATTTTTTGATAAGCACTTCTTTCACGTAGAGAAATCAAACGATTCAGTAGCGGTTGTTTCACAATCACGCTATGCAAACCCGACATAGAGAAAAATAAGCCACCAGTGAGAAAAGACAATAGTACAACTGTGCCAATTTGTAATCTACTATCACTATTTAAGACTTCAAGCAAAGAATCTAACACTAGTAAACTCCATTTTTCGGCTGAGATAAACCATAACATCTCACTATAATTGATCTAAATATTCGGGTTTGCGATCGCTCTTTTTTGGGAAATGAACCCTAAATACGCTCTAAAATCAAGTGGATTCCCACAGCTTTCCCCATTGCACATATCCGTTGACAGGTCGATTCAAATAAGGATTTCTGCTCTTTTTCTCCACTCAAATCAGTACTATTACTGAAAACTATAGCAATGCGATGTATTGGTTCAGACCCTATTTGGTTGTAGTTATCAACATTCAAGACATTCGCACTTTTAAGCCTTGTATAACGCTGATTCATTTCATTTTCTAACAGATAAATAGCTGAGAGGGCTGAACCTACATCTCGGAAATTTGGACGCCACAACCAAGGAGCATCTCTCCCAAATTTTGGCAGAGGATTATAATTATTTTGGCTATTTTTTACCATGAGAGCATTTATCATTAAGCTAAAACTGTACACACACCGAAGAAGAATGATTTCTTCCTGAACCATTCATGATCTGCAACAACTAGCAACTAGTACAACAAGACAGGCGGCAGAAGGTTGATACAGTAAGCATTTTGTCTATTTTGTAGATGCGGAGCTACGCAGAGGTGCAGGGTATATTAGTTTAGCTTCCGCCGTTACGTACTGGTTATATTGTGATGTTGAGTTTAAGCTGCTTAATTGCTACTAATTTGAGGATATCTCTAAAAAGTGGAAAACTGGTGGAGTTAATCACTAAATATTGCCAAAATACTTATGTTGCAAAAACAAGTGTAATTTCTTCCAAAATTTGTGGACATTTACAGCACGATTACGCGTAACGCCTTTTTTTGAACAACCACAACAATAATGTACCAAAACCAAAAATATTCACCACTGACAACACCAATCCTCCCAGTACCGGAACCAAACCGATTAAAGCTAAAATCAGCACACCAATGAGAAATTGTTGCGTGGGCGATCGCTCTGTTCTAGTCAAAATTCTTTGTCCAACCCAAAGAGCAACACCGAGAGTTCCCAGTATAACTGTAACGGCAACTACCAATCCAACTAGGGGTAACAACGGTATTCCAATCAAGCTCACTGCTAGCAGAATGATTAGCACAATCACAGCAAACAAGCCGCCTAAACCCCACAATCCACTTTGCAGAGGATATTGATTGACAGTCGCAGCTAAATTGAGCAAAAAATTTGGTCGCCAAAGTAAAATTAAAATACCAATAATAGTTCCTATTAGAACGTTGAGAAGATGAAAAGCGCTATTTAATAGATAGCGAACAAGAAAGCTACTAATTCCCCTTTTCCTACCATACATCCCCCATCTACCATTCTCTAAGATTGTGCTTGAAGCACCGCCAATAGTAGCTCCTGGCTCTGTGATAATTTCTCCTCCCACTGCATAGACATCTCCGTCAACACGAGCATTTTTTTCTAAAATCACATCTCCGTCAATCGCGATCGCAGTTTCGGTGACTCGCGCTCCCTGTTCAATCGTGACATCACCGCCAATAGCGTGAGCATTTTCCACAACCTGATTAGGAGCAATTGTCACATCACCCCCAACCCGGATGATATTAGTATTATTAATGTTGATATTAGTTTGTGCTAAAGCCGTTGTTGAGATCACAATTGCACTTAAAAATGCAACGAATGCCAAAAAAAATGAGTTTTTTTTTATACTTTCCATGTCTCATTCCTCACTTTGCTGTGGAGCCTCAAGTACGCTAACATCAAGCAGAGGTGTCACATTAAAGCCTTGTTGCAGTAAATGAGTTTGTATCGCTTGAGTCAAACGAGAGCGAATTTCTTCTGAGGATACACTCACACCTGCTCGACGTTGGACGTAAACTATACCCAGTAATGTATTTTGACCTTTGATATTGGCACGGGTAAAGCGAACATTCGCCTCTACCAGTTCAGCCAGAGGATTTTTATTAACTACCTTTTGAATTTCTGCATTAGCTCTTTGAGCAAGAGAAGAGCGCTGCAAATTGGGGGGATTGACAAACTGCCAAGTTAGTAGAACAGCCAGTAATATCACAGTTAACACCAACGCCACAGGAAACACCCAAGGTTTACCCCGTGTATAACGTACCCCTTTTGCAGACACACCAAATAGCCGGAACAACACCGCCGCCGTGAGATTAATTCCTGCTAGTTGCAAAAACAGCAGAAACAAAGCATCAATCGCCAAATCCCATCTACCCATTGCACTCGCCATCCCAACAATTCCGGCGGGAGGAGCCAAGGAAGCAGCAACCAGCATTCCGGTTGCTGCTCCAGACACCAAACTACTGCGATCAGATTGAAGCAAATTGAGTGATCCGGCTGCTCCAGCAGCTAAAGGTAGCAAAACAGCCACAGAGGAAACTTGGCTACTGTCAATCATGAGGCTGGTGGCAATATTCTGCCGCATAATTAAACTTAAGACTCCTGCGACTACTATTGTCACTACCAGCGCCGCAAAATAACGAATTATGCTACGCCCAAGTAATTTGCGATCGCCTCTTGCTGTTGCAATTGCTACATTCATGGCGGGGCCTGCAAATGGCGCAATTAGCATTGCTGCTACCAAAAGATAACTTGTGTTTGTATACAAGCCAATCCAGACAACAAAACCTGCTACTGCTGCATATCCCAGAAAACCCTGCCAAGAACCAACACTTTGTAATCCAGAGAGAAATACTTCTACGGGGCTGCGTTCTTCGACATTCTTTACCTGCTGAGGTGCTTCCCTATCTGGAGGATGCAGAGTTATAACTCCAGTCGGTAGCAACGTGATGTGTACGTTCGGTAAATCTTCGAGTTTTGCGAACAGCTGCTCTACTTGCCGATTGGAAACGTGAACCAGCACTAAGTCAGTCAATTCCTCGCTACCTTTTGCCTCAAACTGAGCCAGGTTTACTCCATTCACAGACTTAGCAATGTCAAGAACTTCTTTTCCTTTTCCGCGTGGTATCTGGACAATCAGTTGGCGCATAATATCCTCCTGATGCTAACCATCTTGCATTGCAAAAAGTTTTGTCTCTAGCTAGAGGAAGAAATTTTGAGTTGTTTTTTCAAATTCAGTCAGACAAATCAGAACAACAGGATTGTCTGTGATCGCTGATCGCCTGCAACTAACAACTTCTTAGGGCGTAGAGGCGAGCTGCGCGGCTTCAAGTCAAACAGAGTAGGCCGTTCGCCCCTACTACTAACAGAACTATTCACTGATTACAGAGGTACAGACTTGAGCTGCAACCCAGAGTTTGTGCAGTAAAAACTCAGTGCGATCGCTTATTGTGGTGACAAACACACCTTGTGCGTTTTCAGAACCATCCGATAGCCAAGAACCGCTAAGAGTGACTTCAACATACTCAGAATCAGATGCACATAAAGCGATAATTTTTCTTTCATCCCATCGCACTTGCACCTTGAGTTGTTCTAGTCCTGGTAAATTCATAGGAAGCAAAAAGGAAGCAGTGCTAGGTTCAATTGATAGACTTTGACCGACTCGCAGTGCCAAAATCACTCGTTGCGCTACCCATTCCTCAACAGACAGAGTTAGACGCTCTAGGTGAAAACTCATTTCGGTGTAAGTTAATTTCAGCATTCCTCATGCTCTCCTGTTATTCCAGGTTTATTTGCACGTCCATCCAAAACTGTTCCGCAAAAGCAATTGTTGGATGGACTGGTGCTTTTGGTTTAGTACGCAGGCGCATACCCGTTTCTTGGGGGGTTTTATCTCCTTTTTTGGAGTTGCACCGTTCGCAAGCAGCAACCACGTTATCCCAGGTATGCTGTCCACCACGAGAACGGGGAAGCACGTGATCTAGTGTCAGATGTTTGCTGCTACCGCAATATTGACAACTGTGATGGTCTCGTCGTAAAACTTCTCGTCTATTTACTGGCGGGACTTTCCAAATCCGTTCACGAGAAGCAATTATCAAGCGAATTTGTTTTGGTACATCGATAACTAAGCTAGGAGAGTGAATTTGCCAGCCGCTATTAGTATTAATATGTAGCGGTTCCGCTTTGTTTGTGATTAAAAGTACGATGGCTCGCTTGATGTTTACTCGACACAGTGGTAAGTAATTTTGAGAAAACACCACCACAGATTGATCTAAAACTTGCGTTGCGATCGTCACGGTTTGACTCCTCATTAAAAAACCCCCACTTTTTTCTTTGTGAAAGCGGGGGTTGAGAATTGACCTTAAAAGTCTTTGATTCTTATATCGGTACAGCATCTTGGTGTCTGTACCTCCCGCTTTTGTGTTTTAGTTGTGATGCTCGATTAAGTACACCGATCCTGGCATATTTAGAATCATGATTACCCTCTGTAAATTTGCCCAGTTTCAGGCAAATTAACCCCATAAATAAATACTCCACTCCCATAGGCGCCGATTCCCAACTGATTTGGGACTGGTTAGCACATAAAGAAGTAGAGATGGGGTAAATAGATATCACAGAAAATTTCACCTGTTGAACATTCCTTTAAACATACTACACTTGTATTACTATCCTGTCTATAGTTTTAGGAGAAAAACTGATGCATACGATTACCCGCACCTCTACCACCGATATGGAAGTCACCAGCATCCGTCTTGAGCGCGAATTAAAAGATAAACTTAAAGATCTAGCAGGCAATCAGGGATATCAAGCTCTCATCCGCGATATCCTATGGAATTATGTTCAGCAAAAATCAGGAGAGTGGAAACCTCGATTTTCAAGATCTGACATTCGAGCCAGTATAGCTGCTACAGCTCAACAGGAAGAACGTTGTGTACTCACAGGTCAATTAATTCAGCCACAACAACCGATGTTGTTAGGACTGACGAGAACGGGCGATATGGTTCCTCTAAGTGTCGAAAGTTTAGTCGGTTAAATTTGGATTCAAGTGAATGCAGCTTAGTTAATCTTGTTCAAGCAAAACTAAGCTGTATTCACTATGATCCTAACGAGTTAGCTTTATTTGTACAGACTTACTTGTGCCACTAAGTACTACCAATCCCTCGCCTCACTTGATGCCAAATTAACCCAGCAACAATCAATCCTAAACCTAGTTGCCAGATTGAAGATTCTACCCAAAAAGCTAAGAATAGGCAAGATAAAAGACCCAGAACAGCTATCCATCTGGGATATAGTCGTTCTTGGGGACTCAATTGTAAAGCAGCAAAGTTAGTGATTGCATAGTAAATTAGGACGCTAAAAGCACTAAAAGACCATGTTGTCTTAACATTACCGACTAGTACCAAAAGAGCGATCGCAACTCCTATGATGATTACAGACCAATAGGGAGTAGTTTGTTGTTGATTTAAACGTGCTAAAAATCTGGGTGCGTCGTGGCGACGTCCCATCGCTAGCAATACACGGGATAAGCCCAAAATCAAGTTCAGCAGTACACCTAACATCGCTGTCATCGCCCCAATGGCTAGTACGAAAGCACCGCCAACGCCAGTAATATTTCGGGCTACCACTTCCAAAGGTGCAGCTTTTGTTTGCTGGACAGCATCAGCTAAAACATCTACCCCAGAAGCTCCAATCGTAACTGTCGCTACTGCTATATAAAGCAGCATCGTCAGCAACAAACAAACTATCATGGCTTTGGGAATTGTTTGTCTTGGCGATCGCGCTTCTTCTCCTAAAGTCGCAATCCGACCATAACCTGTATAAGCAACAAACATCAATGCGCTAGCATGAAGAACATCTGCTAAAGAACCTCTAAAAAAAGGTGTAAAGTTCTCAACACTTCCTTGGATAGCACTGGGAAGACAAGCCAGAATCAAAAACACCAAAGACAAAAGAGTCACAGATACGATCGCGATGTTGGCAAAATTTGAGCGACGGATACCATTTAAGACTATCAGTGTCATGACTACTACAGCCAAAATAGCGATCGCAACAACCCAGCGAGAATTTACACTCACAATATTTAATAAGTAGCCAGCAAAACCCAAAGCAGCAGTAGCAGCAGAAGCTGTTTTAGCTACCAAAAACATCCACCCAGCAGTAAAACCAAAAGCTGGAGTCAAATATTTATAACCATATTCATAACTACCACCACTCAAGGGGTGATTCGCAGCTAGTTGGGCGCTGCTGAGTCCATTAAAAGTAGCAACAACCGCCCCGATTGCTACAGCTAAAATTACCGCCGGCCCAGCAATTCCAGCTGCAATCCCAATACTCACAAATACACCTGTACCAACAATCGAACCTAGTCCCATGAGAGTAGCACCAAACACCCCTAACTCTCGTTTTAATTGTGGTTGTGGATTACTTACAGACATAGTTTTTTCTATCCCCTTGTCCAGATCAGGTGACTACAGGAACGCTGGTATTTATTTATATATAACAAGATCCCAGACTTCTTAAAGAAGTTGGGAATCTTGCTCTGCAATTTTTACTTAAATAAATGTCACTCTTAACTAAAACATAATTTTTTACTGTTAGAATTATCAATTTTAATTATGATTTTGAAAAATCGGAAAATTAAAACTATTGATACTCATTAAGAGGATGTTTGAAAACCCCCTTTGTAAGCGGGAAACGGAATCAAAGTCCCCCTTTGCAAGGGGGATCTAGAACGTTTTGCTACCGACAAGAGGACTTTTCAAACATCCTCTAAAACTTCACAGCACAAAATGTACCAAAATTATTTTTACATGTGTAAATTTTTGGTATTGGTTGCTCTAAATTATTTGCCAAAATAATTTATTTACTAGTTCTTGATGTTCAATTAGTTTTTTATAGACTTTGTAAAATTTACCTAGATGACGATTTTTGGTTGATCCGTTACGGGCAATTACTTATATATTTTTAATTAGCGATATTTACTTACATTTGTATTTTTTAATTTATGAAGATAAGCGTAATTATACCGTGTTTAAACGCTGCGGATACTATAGCTGTTCAACTTGAGGCACTGGCTCATCAAACATGGTCACAGTCGTGGGAGGTGATTATTGCTGATAACGGTTCCACTGACAATACGCTATCTATAGTAGAACAGTATCAAGCATCATTACCAAATCTCCGCATCATTGATGCATCTGATCGCAAAGGAGCAGCCAACGCTCGCAACTTAGCCGCAGAAGTTGCCAAAGGTGAATCACTGGTATTTATTGATGCAGACGATGAAGTTGCGCCTGGATGGTTAGCAGCGATGGGTGAAGCACTTTCCCAATACGATTTCGTCACCGGGAGACATGAATACAAAAAGCTGAATGACCTGGAAGTCAGACAATGGTATCAAGTAGAAGACTGGTCATCAGGAATTGTACCAAATCCGTACTTACCATTTGCAGGTGGTGGTAATTTGGGAATTAAGCGTTCACTTCATCATGCGATCAATGGGTTTGATACAACACTGCTGCAAGTAGAAGATGTTGATTACTGTTGGAGAGTGCAACAAGCAGGAGCAAAACTTCATTACGCACCAGAGGCGATCGCTCATATCCGTCTACGCACTAACCTCAAAGCTTTATATAAAAGAGCTTGGACGATGGGTACTTGTGAGGCATTACTATATAAAAAGCATAGAAAATTGGGTATGCCACAATTAATGCCTTGGAAAGTGTTTCTGAAAACTCCAGTGATTTTGGTTTTGCAACTTTTGTCTCTAAAAATCCGTACTAAAGAAAGTTTCGCTAGATGGTTGATGAGTTTTGCTTGGCGTGGAGGACAGCTACGTGGTTGTATCAAGTATAAATATCTGCCTATCTAGGCATTTTTAAACCAAGGCTATTTTCTTCTAGATATAAACCGCTCTGAACTAAAGTTCAGAGCTAATAGTTTAAGTCTGTTAAAACGGACTTAAATACCACAAAACAGTCGATTGAAACCGACTTTTACTCTTAGCCTGTGATTGAAATCGCAGGCATTTTTGAACATTTGTGATACTCCCATTCATATTTTTTAGATTCATTGAAATCTGACTTTAGAAAGATGCATTCCCAAAAAAAGTTTTAGATGACAATGTGCTTATTTGAACCGTATTAATTAGGACTCTTTTATTGTTCACGTCATACATAAATTTATCCGATAAATTGAAACTTTTTTGTTTAACTAGGGAGTATTAATTATATATTTTTATGTATAGATGTGAATTCAAGAGAGCACTACTTGTTATGAAGGTAAGTGTCGTTATACCGTGTTTAAATGCTGAGAAAACTATAGCTGTTCAACTTGAAGCACTTACTCATCAACAATGGTCACAAGCATGGGAAGTGATCATTTCTGATAATGGTTCGAGTGACAGCACATTATCAATTGTAGAAAAATATCAGATGATTATACCTAATTTGCGTATCGTCGATGCATCTGATCGTATAGGTGCATCACATGCTCGCAATGTTGGTGCAAAAGCAGCAGAGGGTGAAGCTATATTATTCATTGATGCTGATGATGAAGTTGCGCCTGGATGGTTAGCAGCAATGGGGGAAGCACTTTCCAAATACGACTTTGTTGCTGGCCATGATGATTACAACAAGTTAAATAATTCCTGGGTAGTAAAGTCTTATCAACTTGAAAATGGTAGTGGAGTGATGGAAAATACATACTACCTACCATTTGCAGGTAGCGGCAATTTAGGCATCAAACGTGCCATTCATGAAAAAATTGGTGGTTTTGATGAAACGCTATATCAAAGCGAAGATGTAGACTATTGCTGGAGAGTAAGTTATGTAGGAACTAAACTTCACTACGTACCAGATGCGATCGCTCATATTCGATTGCGTAATAGTTTAGCCAGCATATATCACCGTAGTTGGATTGTGGGCAAAGGTGGAATCTTAGTGTATAAAAAACATCGACCTCTTGGTATGCCGCAACTGGTGACATGGAAAACTTTGTTAAAAACATCAGTAATACTGACTTTTCAAATGTTATTTTTGCAAATACGTGACAAAGAAAGTTTCACCAAATGGTTAATCAGTTTGGCTTGGCGTGGAGGGCAATTATGGGGTTGTATTAAGTATCAATATTTACCGCTTTAATTGTTTCTGAAAATGTAATATTGCCAAACAGAAATTTTTACTGTCTCAAGCTCGATTGCGGCAATATTGAGTAGAGGTTTAGAGATACTAAACCTCTGCTACGACTTCCTGAATACTAATCTTTTTATAATCTGTAACATGTTAACAAAGATAACTTCTCAAATATTAGGAAAGCTTTCAAATACTTTGCAATTTATTGAAGTAGAAATATTATTTGATTGGATTTTACCGAAAAAAAGTCAAACGCTAACAGTGACTGAGAAATCAACATTAGTGTTTGCTCCTCATCAAGATGATGAAACTTTAGGTTGTGGTGGTTTAATTGCGCTCAAACGTGAACTTGGAGTTCCAGTCAAAGTTGCTTTTCTGACTGATGGACATAAATCCTATTTGCACATCAAACCAGAAGATATTGTTCAAGTTCGCAAACAAGAAGCTCAAGAAGCACTAAATATATTGGGTGTTGCAGCATCAGATGTATATTTTATCGACCAACCTGATGGTGAATTAAAGCAATTGTCTCATGAACAGAAACTGCATACTATCAATCAGTTAATTCAACTATTGCAGTCCTTTCAACCGGAGGAAGTCTATGTTCCCCATCACAAAGATCAGCATCCAGATCATGAAGCTACTTATGATTTAGTGAAAGATGCATTGAGCAAATCTGGAATTAAAGCTCAACTTTTTCAATATCAAGTCTGGTTATTTTGGGGAAGGCCAGTGCTTTTTCAAATAGATCTACAAAAGTTAGGTCAGTCTTATATCTTACCTATAAAGTCTGTGATTGAAAAAAAACGACAAGCTATCCAAGTCTATCGTTCCCAACATCACATCTTTCCTCGTACCTTTATCAAACGATTTTTTAAATCTAAGGAAATATATTTTCAAAGCTAATTTGCAAACTTAAGAGTAAGTTCAATGACACCAGCTTTATTGCTTGGTGTCCTTTATTATACGCCGTTTAAGTTAAATCAGGTTCCACGCCAAGCGATCGCAATTGTGCTATCAACCTTTGTGTTCGTTGTTTTGATACATCGTCAAGCATTGCTGATGATGGGGCTTTTAGTTCTATTATGACGTTGGCTTAGTTAATAAATTTTTATGAATATCAGAAAATTTCATCATCAAGATACGCAAGAAATTATGCAGTTATTTTATGATACTGTCCACAATATTAATATTCGAGATTATACCCCAGAGCAAGTAGATGCATGGGCGCCTCAATACATGGATTATCGAAGATGGAATAAACATTTAAATTCCAAGATGAGTTATGTCGCAGAATTAGATGAAAAAATTATTGGGTTTGCTCAACTAGAACCTGATGGACATATAGATTGTTTTTATTGCCATAAGGATTTTCAACGGATGGGGGTAGGGAGTAAACTTTTAGATACTCTACAAACCCAGGCAGAAGAACTAGGAATAAAAAGACTATTTGCAGAAGTAAGTATTACTGCTAAAGCTTTTTTTGAGCATAAAGGATTTCAAGTTATAAATCAACAAACAGTAGAACGTCGGGGTGTAAAGTTGATTAATTATCGTATGGATAAAAATATCAGTTGATAAAACAGCGATGAACATCACAAAAATCGTCTTATTCATAGAGAACATCGCGACATTTGTGATCAACGTCGTGATGTTGTTTATGAATGGGAAGCCATTCACCACAAACGTGAAGGCGATGCTGCAAAGCAGCCGCTACGCGATCGCAAATAACGATTAAATTTACATACTATATGTAAATATATTAAATATTTTTACTTAAGCTTTACTTTAGATTTTGCTCGATTCAATTTTAATAGAAAATATAAATATACAAGTTTGAAAGAGTTCAGATCTACACTACAAACTCTTCAAAGCTATGGGCAGGAAAGGGGGTAGAAATTATGTACGATATTCCCATACCAGAAAACATCATTTACCTAGTTGTCAAAATCAGTCTGCTAATTTTAGTGTTAAGTCTTTGGTTAGCGATGACTGCAACACCTGCATATTAATTAGCTGTTAGTGGGTGAGAAAATTGAAAAAATGACCAAAATATATTAACTAGCATGTGACCAGTCACTGAGTGCTTCGTATTCTTGCTTTTTCTGGCGTTGACGTACTGGTTTTAAAGGAGTACCAATATCCACATTGCGAAAAGACTGTTTTCTCTTTGTGGATTTGGGTGCTTTTTTGTTTAAGTCAATTTGTGTAGTTGTCATTGTACTCACCTTGGGTTTTTTAGATAGAACAGTAATTTTAACGAAATAAATCTCAAAATCAATAGTAAATACTCTGCTTAAGTTACCGCATCTGTCTTAGCTATGGATATTGAGGCGGATTATGGTATTACTCTGTCTAGCAACAGGATTATACCTACAGATGTGGATGAACTTAAAATCTTCATCCTTAATGTATATCATCCGTTTCTTAATGTCTGTTTCCGGAAAAACGATTAAATAAGCTTGAGATTGTAAGGATAATAACGTTTTTCTGGTATATAAAATTATGGATTATTGGCGATCGCCCTATCTTTGAGAATTAACGACAGAAAAACCTCGACGTGGGGGTGTTGTCTTAGCTAACTCAACTTGAAAAGTTACGCTGTCAGTTAAATCGCCACTTTTAACTGACAAAGTCCAGTTACCGGGATGTAGACGCCAAAACAAAGACTGAGTTGAATTTGTCGTCAGTTTTTCACCATTCAACCACCACTCTACAGACTCAGATGAGGTTCCTGCTAACTTGAACTCTAATTTTTGTTGTCCTTCTTCACCAGGAGACAGCAAGAATAAATCGTCATTACGAGGAGACAAGATTTTCAGTTTGTCAGAACCAAAGTTAGACTGTGGTTGTTTGGCTAACCAATCATTATACTGGCTAGATAAAGTGAAATTAGTTTGATGTTTATAAGCGCTAATATCTTCTGGATAAAAATATTCCTCAACTACTGATACACAATCTGGTGTTGGTTTTAACCCAGAAAATGCACAAATTGGTAATTGTACTAACCCTTCTGGAACTGGAAATTTAGCGGGTTGGTGATGTTCGTGTAAGTGCAACATCATCCGATTCCATAGAGGTGCGGCTCCGGTAACACCTGATACTTGCCGCATCGGCTCGCCGTTGAAATTACCTATCCAGGTAGCAACTGTGTAATCACCAGTAAAGCCAACTGTCCAAGTATCGCGAAAATTAGAAGAAGTGCCTGTTTTGACAGCTGCTGGAAAAGGCAAATTTAACACCGAGTCTACACCAAAAGCTGTGGCACGGGCATGGTTATCACTCAGCATATCAGTGATTAATTGCCATGTCTTCTGATGGCGGGAACTCTTAATGGAGATCGGGGAAGGGGAAATTGTGGTTACTAATGGTGTGGGTTGTCCTTGACGTGCCATTGTGAGGTAAGCTTGGGCTAGTTCCCATAAACTGACTTCGCCACTACCCAAAGTTAAACCGAGTCCATAGTATTCTGGGGTTTGATTTAAATGTGCAAATCCTAATTCATGTAAACGACTTAAAAAAGTCTCAACGCTTACCTTTTCTAACACCCTGACTGCTGGGATATTGAGAGAATTCGCCAACGCGATTCGTACTCGCACAGGACCGAGAAAACTTTCATTATAATCTGTGGGATTGTAAACTTTTGCACCAGGAATCGCATAGTATGCAGGTACATCTGCCAAAATAGTATTTGGGCGAATTACACCTTTTTCTAAAGCTAATTCATACAAAAAAGGTTTGAGGGTAGATCCTGGTTGACGTAGCGCCTGTACTCCATCATTGCGCCCCAACTTTGCTTCATCAAAATAATTCGGTGAACCGACATAGGCTAAAACTTCGCCTGTGTGGTTGTCTATGACTAAAGCTGCTGCGTGGTGAACGTTATTCGCAGCGAGGGAGGAAAGTACTTGCTGTACCTGTGCTTCGACAAATTGTTGTAAAGGTTTATTTATTGTTGTACGGATGGGAGAGGAACCCCACCCCGCTTGCGGGGAGGGGTGTCCAATCGGACGGGGTGGGGTGGTTTGCTGAGTTGCTAACCAAAACAAAAAGTGTGGTGCAGCAAAAATTCCTTTTTGGCGCGACTGAAAAGCAACTTCTTCATTATATGCACGTTGAGCGATCGCACTATCTTTAATATACCCATCCTGTATCATCCGATTGAGAACATATTTTTGGCGTTGTTTGAGACGTTCTCGATGTTGCAGTGGGTCAAAATAAGTGGGATTATTAGGAATAGCAGCTAAAAGACTGGCTTGAGCAAGATTAAGATCACTCGCTGGTATGGAAAAATAGGTACGAGCAGCAGCTTCCACACCATAAACATTACCACCCATTGGTAGACGATTGATATAAGCAGCGAGAATTTCATCTTTACTCATTCCTGCTGCTAATCGCCAAGCTAACCAAACTTCCTGAATTTTACCTGACAGGTTACGCGGAGGGTTATCTAGCATCCGCGCTAGTTGCATGGTAATTGTAGAAGCACCGGAAACAATTTTTTTGGTTTGAATTGCATCTTTGACAGCGCGGGCAACTGCCTTTAGATCCAGCGCCCCATGATGATAAAATTGGCTATCTTCAGCAGCTAAGATTGCTTGGATAAACTGGGGAGAAACTTGATTGAGTGGTACTACTGCTGTATGCTCTTGATCACGGGTGAGGATTGTTCCTAATGGTAATCCATTGCGATCGCTAAACTCTAATGCCAGTTGTGTTTGTAAAATATCATTGGCACGGATTGGGACTAAATAAGGTATTAAACGGATAAGAAAACAGATTAATAGTAAAGTTAGGATAATTTTGCTTGTTTTGCGGTTGAGTTGATGCAAAATTTTCTGCTTGATTGGGATTAGCAATCTCTTCGCTTTTTTCATCAGTCAATTCTTTATCTGGGAAAAACTTATATTAATTTTTGCGTAGGATTTTTAGTTCCATCGGGAAATGTTTGCAGGTTTTAAAAATTCCCAAAATTAAATAATACTTAACTTTGCAAAATTTGTGATGACTTTCTGGAACAAATTGTCTTGTTAGTGTTATCAATGTAAAGCATAACAATTTTACTTGCTGTCTTGCTGTATTGGTGGTTAATAAAATTTCTTATTGAACCACTAAGACACAAAGACACCAAGAAAACTATATATTAATTACTGAGATATGCTCATCAGAGTTTTAATAAAATTCTTGCTATTCTTCACTTTGAGTATCACAATAGCAGGGTGTAATATATTTGGGATTAATGCTGGTAAAGAAAGATTACCAGAGGTGGCGGCTTTACCTTTACCGCAATTACCAGCATGGATTGAACAAATTAGTCCGGTTGGAGAAGCTGCACCTTTGAATCAAGTTCGGATTCGATTTAAAGAAGCTTTAATTCCAATTGAGAGTTTGGATAGTCCAGAACAGCAGAATTTATTACAAAAGTTTGCGCTTGAGCCGCCTTTACCGGGACAGTTTCGGTTTTTAACGCCGCGTATGGTAGGATTTCAAATGGATAAGGCTTTGCCAAAAGCGACGAGATTTCAAGTTACTCTCAAGGCTGGTTTGACTGATTTAAAAAATCATCGCTTAGAGAAAGATTTAGCTTGGACTTTTAATACAGAACCGATTAAACTAACTAATTTACCTGGAAAAAATCCGGTAGAAAAATCTGAGGCGGAACCGATTGATTTACAGCCGAAGTTACAAGTTACTTCTAATGTAGAATTGGATTTAGCTTCCGTAAAAGAGCATGTACAGTTAATTCCCGATGGTAAAAATAAAGGTGTAGGTTTCAAAGTCGAATTAGCAAAAGAAGATAAACCAGGAGAAAGTCAAGATCCTCTAGAAAAATTCGACCCTTCAGCCAAAAATTGGATTTATAATCTTGTACCACAGCAAAGTTTAGAAAAAGCTACTAATTACCGCTTAGAATTTGCTCAGGGTATCCGTCCAGCTTATGGGAATTTAGCGAGTGATAAATCCTTTGTGAGCAAGGTGAGTACCTATGCACCTTTGGCGTTTCAGGGAATTAAATTTTATGGACAACCAGATGCTGCGGGTGCTTACGGTAGGTTTGTCAAAGGTAGTCCACAGTTAGAGTTTAACAATGGCTTGGTTGCAGATACGGCTATTGAAAATATTCAAATTAATCCAGCACCGAAGTCAATTCCGCGTTTGATTCAAGCTAATGATAAAAACAAGATTATCAGTATCAATCCTTATGCTTTAGAACCAACTACTAATTATACAATTACGATTGGTGGTAATCTCAAAGACCAATTTGGACAAACTTTAGGTAAACCAGTTACGGTCAAGTATAACACTGGAGATTTAGCAGGAGATATTTGGGTTCCTGATGGTTTAAATATTTTCCCTGCGGGTAAAGATTTACAACTCAATATCGCGACGGTGAATCTTCCTGAAGCAAAGTATAAAGCTGCTTATCGGGTAGTGAAACCAACAGATTTAGTTTACTTTAATTCTGCTTATCCCAAAGGTGATAGTAATGATTTATTACCAAAACTTTCTGATTGGCAGAGTTTTAAGGTAGCAAGTAAGAAAAATCAGTCACTTGAGGTAAATGTACCTTTACGAGAAAAGCTAAAATCTGTCACTGGGATGTTAGCTTATGGAGTGCAGGCGCGTACTAATAAATATCAGGAAAATGGTAAGAATGTGTGGCGAGAACCCACTACTTATGGTTTGGTACAGTTAACGAATTTGGGTGTGTTTAGTCAGTGGTTTCCTGATGCGGGTTTGATTAGAGTACATCATCTTGCTGATGGTTCGCCTGTGAAAGCTGCTGATATTCAAATTTATCCATCAAAGTTAGAGGCGAAATCTCGCCCTCAACCTGTATCTTGTGCGTCAGGTAAAACTGATGAAAATGGAAGTTTGAGGTTACAAAAGGAAGATTTACAGCAATGTTTCGATAGTCAGCAAAGTTTTGTGACTCCACCACAATTGTTAGTCATTGCACGGGAAAATCAAGATTGGGCTTTTGCAAGAACGGAAGAATATAGTGGTGCTTATGGTTATGGTATTTATGCAGATTGGAATGATGGGAAACCAGTATCACGCGGAGTAATATTTTCTGATCGACAACTTTATCAACCAGGGGAAAAAGCTTGGTTAACTGGTTTTGCTGATTATTTACAAAATGGTGTCATCCAACAGGATAAAAATTCTGCTTACCAATTAACTCTGGTAAATTCAAATGGACAAAAAACAGATTTAGGTACGAAAACGACAAATGAATTTGGGACTTTCTCTGTTGAATTACCCATCAACAAAACTCAGCCTTTGGGATACTATACAATTGAAGCTAAAGGTCAGAATGGGAAAGAAATTACAGGAGAGTTTCGTGTAGCTGAGTTTAAGCCACCAAATTTTAAAGTCGAACTCAATTTAGATCAAGAATTTGCTTTAATTAATCAGAAAGTAGAAGCTAACGCTACGAGTAACTATCTATTTGGTGCGCCAACCCAAGGAGGTAAAGCTAAATATTTTGTAACTCGCCAACAAGCTAATTTTGTTCCTAAAGGTTGGGAAGAATTTAGTTTTGGTAAACAATGGTTTTGGCCGGAAGAACCTCCATCAATCACAAGTGATGTTCTGCAAACTAATACTCAACTTGATGCGAATGGTAAAACCAGTCAAACGATAACAGTGGCGAAAGATTTACCTTATCCGATGACTTACCGTGTGGATGTGGAAGTTACAGATGTTTCTAATCTTGCTGTCGCTAATTCTAAAACATTTACAGCTTTGCCGAGCGATCGCCTAATCGGATTAAAAAGTAATTTTGTCGCGGAAGCTGATAAAGCTTTCCCCATTGAAGTCATTGTAACCGACCCCACAGGCAAACCTCTATCAGGTCAACGGGTGCGTCTAGAACTCCAACAAATGAAATACAATAGCGTTACTCAGGTAGTGGAAGGTAGTCGGACGCCAAAAAACCAAGTTGAATATAAAACAGTCGGACAAACAGAAGTTACATCTGCAAACAATCCCCAATCTGTGAGTTTGACACCAACTGAATCTGGTTCCTACCGAATTCGAGCAAATTTCAGCGATTGTAGAGACGTTACATGTAACCTCTCCACCGATTTACAAATTTGGGCAACCGGAGAAAACCCGGTATACTGGGGTTCACAAGAACGTGACCATATCGAAGTTAAACTCGACAAACAAGAATTTAAACCTGGTGAAACTGCTACCGCTTTAATTCAATCTCCCTATCCCGAAGGTGAGTTATACTTTGCTGTCATCAAAGACAAACCCCTTTATCAACAAGTTATCAAAATTAAAGGCGGCGCACCACAAATTCAGTTTCCCGTTACTCCAGATATGTTACCAAATGCAGCCGTCGAAGTTGTGTTGGTGAGACAAGGTAAACCTCTTAATCAAGTCGAACCAGGTAGTATAGATAAACTTGTAAAAATTGGCTTTGCACCTTTTAAAGTCAACTTACAAGACAAGTATTTAAAGGTGGAAGTTACACCACAACTCACAACGATCGCACCAGGTACAGAACAAACTCTGCAACTAGAACTCCAAGACAACCAAGGAAACCCCGCCAAAGGACAACTTACAATTATGGCGGTGAATGAAGCAGTACTGCAACTTTCTGGTTATCGTCCACCGGATCTTGTCAATACAGTATATGCCGAACAGGCGATCGCAACTCGTTTTAGTGATAATCGTCCCCAAGTCGTCGTAGAACAAGCTTCTTTAGCTGAACCCAAAGGTTGGGGATACGGTGGTGGGCTATCTGCTGGTACTGCAAATACGCGCATCCGTAAAGATTTTCAAGCACTTGCTTACTACAACGGTTCTGTGATTACAGATGATGATGGGACAGCCCAAGTTACCTTTAAACTACCAGATGACTTAACTACGTGGCGAGTCATGGTTGTCGCTACCGACGGAAATCTGCGCTTTGGTAATGGCGAAAGTACTTTTGTGACGACAAAACCATTATTAACTAACGCCATCCTACCACAATTTGCCCGTCCCGGCGATAACTTCCAAGCAGGTTTAACCGTGACAAACAACACTGGTAAGACCGGAAATCTCAATATTAATGGTGAAGTTAGCGGTACAGTCCAGTTTACTGGCAAGAAATCTAATTGTAGAGACGTTACATGTAACGTCTCTACAACCACAAATTTGCAAACCCAAGCTTACCGCTTCCCCATAGTTGCAACTAATGTCGGAGAAAGTCAGATTCGCTTTACCACTCAGTTAAATAATACCGCCGTCGATGCCTTTGAAGTACCTTTGGAAATTCAGCCATTGACGATTACAGAACAAGTTGTAGAAACAGGCGTAACCAACAAACAAATCAAAATTCCTCTAAATGTCGAGAAAAATACCGTTCCGCAAGAAGGTGGTTTAGATATTCAATTAGCCAGTACCCTCATACCAGAAATTAAAGCACCAGCGCAGGAAGTTTGGCAGGATAACGACTTACCATTTGCAGAACCTGCGGCGAGTCAGTTGCTAATTGCTGCTAATCTGCAAACTCTCTCGGAAGAATGGGGAGCGGGGAAAGGGGAAAGGGGAAAGGGGAAAAGGGACAAGGGGAACAATTTCTCCGTTAATATTTATCCCAATCCTCAATCCCCGATCCTCGATCCCCAAATCCGCCAAGCTGTTGAAAAATTACAAAAACTCCAACTTAGCGATGGTGGTTTTGCTGCTTTCCCAGGACAAGAAAAATCCGATCCTTGGATTTCTGCTTACACAGCAGAATCTTTAGCGACAGCAAATCAAGTCTTCCCTAATTTTATCGATACCACGATGGTGTCTCGCCTCAAAGGATATTTGCAAAAAATCCTGGCGAACCCCGGAAAATACGAGTTTTGCAAACAGCAACCCTGCAAAAGCCAAATGCAACTCAACGCTTTAATCGCTTTATCAGAATTAGGAGACAAACGCAATACTTTCGTTACAGATATTTATCAACAGCGCCAAGCTTTGGATACAGTTACCCTGATTAAACTAGCGCGGTATTTATCCCAGTTGAGCGAATGGCAAGACGAGTCTCAGCTACTTTTAAAGCAGCTACAACAATATATATATGAAACTGGTCGCACCGCAACTGTCAGTTTACCCCGCAGTTGGGGATGGATGAGTTCACCAACAACAGCGCAAGCGCAAGCTTTACGGTTGTTTATTTCCCAACAGGCTAAACCAGAAATCATCGATAGACTCTTGCAAAGTCTACTCTCACTGCGACGGGATGGCACGTGGCAAACTAGTTATGATAACGCTCAAGCGCTAACCGCTTTGGTAGAATACGCTCAACTAGAACCGACATCGCCGAATTTTGTTGCTACTGTGCAATTAGCTGGAAGGAAATTGGGAGAAGCAAAATTTACACGCGGTAGTAATCCTAGTGCAGAGATCAAAGTGCCTATGGATAGATTACCCCGTGGACGTCATGATTTGCAACTGCAAAAATCCGGTCAAGGGAATTTGCATTATCTCGTCGCCTACCGCTATCGCTTACAAGGAAATCAACCAGGTAGGTATAATGGGTTACGAGTGTCGCGGGCAATTCGCGGTATTGATGAGCAAAAAATCCTGCAAAAAACCAATATTTACGCTCTTGATAAACCATTGTCTTTAAAAACAGGTCAAGTTTTTGACATTGGTTTAGAAATCATTGCTGATCATCCTGTAGAGCATGTGGTGATTACAGATCCCCTCCCAGCAGGATTTGAGGCGGTAGATGAAAGTTTTCAAACAGCCAACTCTGCATTACAAACCCCTACCGATAGTTGGGAACTTGGGTATAAAACAATCTATCGCGATCGCATTGTTGCTTATGCAGATCACTTGGAACCCGGAGTTTACAACCTTAATTACTTAGTGCGTTCTGTGACACCTGGCACTTTCAGCTATCCCGGTGCAGAAGCACACCTGCAATACGCGCCAGAAGAATTTGGACGGGCGGCGGAGTCTAAATTGATACTGGAGGAGAAATAGTTAAAAGAGCGATTCTCCAAAGGAGACGCTACGCGAACGCTTGATTGTTGAACAATACCAGATGTGAACAGAGCTATGGCACTTTTGCAATTTATATGTGTTAGTTCTTTGAACGTCGAAACCGATTCACCAACTCTTCTTGCGACAATTGCAACAGCAAACGAGTATATTCCTCCGGTGGTAACTCTAGCAAAGCTGGGATAATCGCAACAAGCTGATCATTGAGTTCACCAAAACGCGCCTTGAGCAAATTTTCCACTACAAGGCGTTGTCCCTGCTCAATCCCCTGCTCAATCCCCTGCTCAATCCCCTGCTCAATCCCTCGGCGTTCTGTCTGTTCTTCCCATTTTAAATAAGCTTGTGATAATGTCATAATCAACTCCCGATCTTCTTCATCTTGATCTGTGCTTATCTCTATGTTAATCTTCCAGTTTGCCAGTAGCCTTAATGCTGTGGAACGCCAAGGATCATCGTTAGGTAAAGCAATTACCTCATCAATTGCTTGTTTCTGTACAGCACCTTTACCCAAAATTCTCAACCAGAGTGTTTCCTGATTACGGGGTAACTGGTTGATGGCGATAATCGCTGTCTTCAAATAATCTGGTAAAAAGTAGACTCCTTCTAACCAAGAATCACGTACTTTGCCACCAAATCCGTTAATCATGGAATCTGAGGCTGAAGATGCAAGAATCCACAATTGCGGAAGTTCAGTTTCAGGAATGTTACGTTGTTCTTCTCGTTTGGCTTTGCGCTGAGAGTCAGCGTGTACCAGAAATAATTTCAGTAAGCAATTTCGTATTTCTGTTGGCGTGGGTTGGTTGCGGAACGGTTCGATAAAACAGGGAGTAGTAGCCATTCTACCCAGTAAACCCAAGTCTACAGGATTAGTTGCCTCGTAACATCATTTGAGAATCCCTGCGGCTTTAGTCCAGGGAGTACGTCAATAAAGTATTAAGCCGAGATGCTTTCCAAGTGCTATGGCTACTACTGGTATGGGAAACAATATTATTTTTACCAACAAGATGAAAATGGTTCTCTACTTTTTCTCAAAATACCTTTAAATTCTTCGTCAGAAATAACAAGATAGTGAACACCAAAGACTAATGCCACAATTGCAGGGATGTATGTCCAACAGAACAGTATGGAAATTAATCCCCATCCCCATGCACCAAGATAGAAATAGTGAACACCAAATCCACCTAGCAGAATTGCTAGAAGACCTGCTGAAACTCGGGATTTTGGTGTTTTGATTTGTTGAGATGCCGTAGGATCTGAATAGATTGCTAAAGCTTTACTACCATCTGTATCAAAATCAACTCTAATACCCTGCTCAGGAACAGTTGACAACTTCCAATCTGAGCCGCTGAATTCATATCTTTTTCCATCATCACCAGAAATCACACCCTGGTTGGTCTGGATAGAGAAGTTTAAAATTGTACCTCGCATATAGACATACCTCGTTTCTACATTTTTTGCTTAAGTTTAGAAAGTGGCTATATGTAAAAAATATAACCAAAGCAAACCTTGGATAACCAAGTATTATAATTAATACTTTTAATATTGGCATCACCGTAGTTGGGTAGCAGAACTAGATGGTATCGAGCTATGGTATGGAGCCGAGATGCTACAAAGCTTGACACTCAGCAGAGATTTGTTTTAATGGAATTAAGTGGGCAATATTTAAAGTTTTTAAATCACCATGCAAGTAAACGTCCGCCGAACAACTACCACCACTACTACCAACTCAGGAGAGTTGTGAGGCGATCGCGTTGACTTGAAATTCGATAGCATCAAATCAACCCTCCAGATAGTATCTCGGAGGGTTTTGAGTTTTTACGGTCATCCAAATTAGGAAAAAACATATGTTTATTTGTCGGTTTGTTCACCTCACTACCACTACCACCACAATCGCGCCTGGAGGGACGTGAGGATAGATGCTGTGTGCAATCGAGACTCAATCGCCCCTCTAGGTCAAATCTAGAGGGGTTTTTTATTAGTAAAAAACATTGATTTACAGGAGATACAACCATGTCTGATCATCGAGAACTAGCAAGAGTAATGGATCTATTTCACTTTGAAGAACATAGTCCGGGGATGATTTTTTGGCATCCCATTGGGTTAAAGTTGTTGCGGCTGATTGAAGACTTTATGCGAAAGGTTTACCAAGACCATAATTTTGCAGAAGTGCGATCGCCAGTAGCATTGAATCGGTCACTTTGGGAACTTTCCGGACACTGGCAAAAGTTCCGTAAAAACATGTTTATTGTAGGTAGTTCGGATGCAGAAGAAGAACCAGATTATGCATTGAAACCCATGTCCTGTCCAGCACACATCGCGATTTACAAATCCCACAAACGCAGTTATCGAGAAATACCAATGCGATTTATGGAATTTGGTATGGCTCATCGCAACGAACCTTCCGGGACGCTATCTGGTTGTATGCGTCTGCGCCAGTTTGTCCAGGATGATGCTCATATCTTTTGTCGGGAAGGCGATATTAGAAATGAGATTGGCAATTTTCTGAGCATGGTCAAACAGGTTTATGCAGCCTTTGGATATAATCACTTTTCAATTCGGATTGCTCTGCGACCAGAACAACGTCTTGGCTCAGATGAACAATGGGATCGGGCTGAGTCTGCATTGATTGAAGCAGTCCAAGCACTGGGTTACGCCTATGAACTCGCGCCTGGTGAAGGATCTTTCTACAGTCCCAAAATTGAAATCAGTATGCAAGATCATCTGGGAAGATTGTGGCAATGTGGTACGATTCAAGTCGATTTTAACTTTCCTCAACCTTTTGATTTGTCCTTTGTCAATCAAAAAGGAGATTTAGAGCAAGTAGTGATCTTGCATCAAGCAATTCTGGGTTCTTTGGAACGCTGGATTGGGATCTTGTTGGAAAACCATAATGGAGTTTTACCACTGTGGGTTGCTCCTGTGCAAATTGCCGTGGCTTCAGTTTCTGAAAAATCTGCGGATTGGGCAGAAGTGATTTTCAAAAGGCTAAAACAGATCGGGGTGAGAGTAGAATTGCATGTGAGCGATCGCACGATTGCCAAAAAGATTCGAGAACTATCTGCACGTAAAATTCCACTGATTGCTGTGGTTGGCGAAAAAGAAGCAATGAATCAATCTCTCAACTTGCGTCGTTTGGGAATTTCTGGACAGCAGGAAATTCAGCTTGCTAAGTTAGAAGCAGAATTGATCCCAATACTGTTCGGATAAGCGGTACTTTAGGAATGACCAAAATTTGTTCGCTACACACTGAAGCAAAATTCCAGCTATGTCAGCATTAATTTAAAGATGAGTAACTAGACGCAAATAAACACAACTACTTTGACTGGGTGTATCA
The DNA here is from genome assembly GCF_059505505.1 of Pelatocladus sp. Lineage (NCBI taxonomy): Bacteria > Bacillati > Cyanobacteriota > Cyanophyceae > Nostocales > Hapalosiphonaceae > Pelatocladus > Pelatocladus sp. The sequence continues at coordinate 31,590 of NZ_JCACKS010000261.1, forward strand.
GGATGGGGGTAAGCGATTAAATCTGCCTCTGTACCTCACACCCAGCCTTCTTCAGTCAGCTTTATTAGAAGCTCTAGTTCTCATATCGTTATCTCTTCCTTGTCTTCAAGATAGTCAATCACGGGAAAATCCCATAACCTGTGCATGATAAATATGACTTTTCCTACACCTCTACACCCTATTTTCAAGCTATCCCCTCAAGGAAAAATCACACCGGGATGAAAATCTATTCCCCAATCCCCAATCCCTGATCCTTGATCCCTAACCCTACTTACAAGATAAGACCTCTTGCAAAAATATTTTTACCCCACCCTAACCCTCCCCGTTTACGGGGCTGCGGTGTACACAGAAGTCTTATAAAGTTGCCTAGTAGCGTTTTGATCCCCCCTAACCCCCCTTAAAAAAGGGGGAACTAGAATCAAAGTCCCCCTTTTTTCTAGCGTAGCGGCGCGCCAGCGCGGGGATTTAGGGGGATCAGAGGATTTATGTGTACACCGCAGGTTTACGGGGAGGGAACTAAATCTTCCCCCCGTGAACGGGGGGATTGAGGGGGGTTCATTCGACTTTTGCAAGAGGTCTATAGAGGATTTCTCAAGTTAATACGAGGTTTCTATGAGTATAGGCAGAGCCATTCTTTTAATTGCTCTGGTTTTTCCAGGCTTAATGGTAGTAGCAACATCGATCTACGCGTACAATACTGATTATGCAACGATGGAAAGAACCGAAAGGTATGTCGAACAATTAGCAAGGCAAAGAAGGGGAAATGCAAATGATAGACAATTAGAATTAGCCTATCATCGGAGTATGGTTCATCGCATGAACGCTTTTACCAATGGTACTTGGGGTTTTATCGGCGCGACGATCGCAGCCATTGGTATACATGGATTAGCAATTACCAAAGAGGAATCTATTCAAGACCAAAAAAGATCAGGTAATTAGTATTTGTAGTTGGTGGTTGGTAGTTGCACTAACCACTAACCATTAACTTTATAAAACTTTTGAGGTCAGACAAGGCGCGATCGCGATAACGTCCGTATCGCTCTTGTTTATTTTTGATTTTTTCTCCTAATTCGGGCAAAATACCAAAGTTGGGTGGCATGGGTTGAAAATGTTTAGGTGAAGCTGAACTGATAAACTCAAACAGCGCCCCCATCATTGTTGTTGGTGGTAGGGTTAAGGCTTCTTTTCCTAACGCGATACGTGCGGCGTTTGTACCAGCTAACCATCCATCAGCAGCAGCAGCAGTGTAGCCTTCAGTACCAATTAACTGTCCAGCACCCAATAAAGTTGGACGATTTTTGAATTGTAAGCTAGATAGCATCAGCTGGGGAGCATTAATAAAGGTGTTACGGTGCATGACCCCCAACCGTACAAATTCGGCATTTTCTAAGCCGGGAATCATGCGAAAGACACGTTTTTGTTCACCCCAGCGCAGGTTAGTTTGGAATCCAACCATATTCCAAAGTTGTCCGGCTTTGTCTTCTTGTCGTAGTTGCACTACAGCATAGGATCGTTCACCTGTGCGAGTATCTGACAATCCTACTGGCTTTAAAGGCCCGTAGCGCATTGTATCTTCTCCTCGGTGTGCCTGTTCTTCAATGGGCAGACAAGCTTCAAAAAATTTCGCTGTTTCTCGCTCAAAGTCCTTTAATTCTGTTTGTTCGGCGTTACGCAGTTCTTGCCAAAACTGGAGATATTGCTCTTTGTTCATCGGACAGTTGAGATAAGCTGCTTCGCCTTTGTCGTAGCGAGAGGCGAGAAAAGCGATGTCATGGTTGATGGTTTCACCCACAACAATCGGACTCGCAGCATCAAAAAAGCTGAGATATTCCATCCCCGTGAAGCGGCGCAAGTCTTCGGCTAAGTCGGGACTGGTTAAAGGGCCTGTTGCTAAAACAACAATTCCTTCCGGGATAGCACGTAGTTCTTCCCGACGCAACTCAATTAAAGGATGTTGAGCAAGAGTTTGTGTCAAATCTTGGCTAAATTGTCCCCGATCAACTGCTAGCGCCCCTCCAGCAGGAACTTGGTGTTCATCAGCTTTGCTAATTACAATCGATTTTAATTGTCGTAGTTCTTCATGTAATAAACCAGTCGCGCGATCGCTTGCCATTGCGCCAAAAGAATTGCTACAAACTAATTCCGCTAAGTGTTCCGTGTGGTGAGCAGGACTAAAGCGTTGCGGACGCATTTCATACAAAATTACTGGTATTCCCGCTTGGGCGATTTGCCAAGCTGCTTCCGTTCCAGCGAGTCCACCTCCTATGACTGTGATCGGTTGCTTTTCCATAGTTAAATTTTTGAATTCTAGTTTCGTTAAAGATAATTTACTGGGAATTTTGTATATCAACAATCATAGATGATTCGCTGTCATCAGGTAGGCGTGATGGCTATCTTGTCTATTTAATTAACATTGATAAAATTTAGTGCGTCACCTTGAAAACTTTTTAATATTTGTATAATTTACAACTAAACATACCGTGTCAGTGTATGTCTATCAAATATTTGTGTAAACTAGCAAATACAGTTGATACGAGTGTGATTCATAGTTGGATCAGTGCGATCGCACTGAGGAAGTATTCATCTAAAATATAATTAGGATTGAATTTAGTATTTAATTTGGTGCTGAAGCTCCTATGATCAACCTAGAGAATATTCACTCGCTCACAGATTTCAAGCGCAATGTCAAACAGTTTCTAGAACGTATCAAAGCAACGAAATCTCCCCTCATTCTGACTGTTAATGGTAAAGCAGAAATTGTTGTCCAGGATGCTAGTGCATTTCAAGAAATGACAGATAGGCTTCAACATGTAGAAGAAGAACTACGAAAGCTAAAGCTAGAAGCGTTGCAGCGTGATATTGCGATTGGAGCCGAGCAACTGAAGAATGGTCAGTACACCGAATATGATGATGAGTCGTTACCTAGTTTGCTGGAAACCATCAAAGCACGAGGACAGCGCCAGCTGCTTCAGGAACAATCAGAATGAATCGCTACAGACTTTCTCAACAAGCCGAACAAGACTTGGAAGATATTTGGATTTACCTCGCTCAACAAAATCAACTTGCAGCCGATAAACAGATTGCTCAAATTCTTGACCGCTTTCCCATGCTGGCCCAATTCCCTGATATGGGTATAAAGCGAGATGATTTGCTAGAGGGACTCAGAAACTTTCCTGTCAAACCCTACATTGTGTTTTATACAAAAATTTCTGACAGCATAGAAATTGTGAGAATATTGCATAAATCAAGAAATATTGAAAGTCAGTTTTCCTAGTCTTTAGTATTTATTCTTGACATATTTATTCTCTATTGTGCATGATTGGCACGAGCAATTTCACGTTGTCTTAACTTCATCAGAACCCGCTTAAATTGTTCAAAATCTTCTTGGCTCAATTCTGTTTTTTGCCATGCTGGACGTTGCATTAAGCGTTCAAACCAATCATTTAAATTAGGATAATTACTAAAATTCATTCCTAATTTAGGAAATAAAGATATATCTGTACCGAGAACAATATCTGCCAAGCTTAACTGCTCACCACCAAAAAAAGAGTTATTACCTAGAGTTGTCATCAAAAATTTGAATACAGTATCTAGATGCTGCTTTGCTTGGATAAATTTTGGTGAATCTTCTGTTTCAAAAATTAAAGCAACCATTTTTGGCAATAGTTCATTTGTAGATACCATTTGCACCATTCTGACAGTTGCTACTGCTTCAGCATTTTTTGGTAATAATCTCGGTTGAGGATATTTTGTTTCTAAATAATCTAAAATAGCCAGTGATTCTAACATCCGAAAATTATCATCAACGATAACAGGAATGTGATGAAATGGATTTAGTTCTAAATAATCTGGTTGTAATTGATCACCATCTAATTTCATTAAAATTGGCTCAAAAGCGATTTCTTTTTCTAGCAGAGTTCGCCATACACGACGAGCCATTGGCGATCGCGGATTATAGTAAAATTTGAGCATGTTCATTTCCTCCTATAAAAGATATAGCAATATAGCTTAAGACCGTCCGGTCTGCAAAAATACAAAAAAATATATTTGATAAATTCAAAACAACTTAAGTTTGTAAATTGTCGTTCATATAATCATTTAAATGTTTGATTGCTCTATCTAAATGAATCTCATCTCCGTATAATTTACTCATCATTACGGCTCCTTCGAGCATGGCAATCATAATAGTTGCAAATTCATCAGCGTTAACCGTGGGACGCACCTCTCCTCTTTCAATTCCCTTTTCAATAATTAAACAAATCAGTTCGCGCCAAGAATCCATTGCTTGTTGAGCGCGTTTCCGTAACGCTGGATGTGTATCATCACTTTCAATCGCAGTGTTCAACAATGGACATCCTCCCTTGATGGGTGAATGGTTTATGTATCTGTGAAATACACCCATGATTGCTTGCAAACGCTCGATCGCATGATGCTTACTTCGCCAAGCATCTCTGTAAAGCTTTTTAATTTGAGCGATCGCATAATCAAAAGCCTGTAGCGCTAATTCATCTTTGCTGCTGAAATGATTATATATACCTCCTTTTTGCAAACCTGTTACCCGCATTATGTCTGATATAGACGAACCAGCATACCCCTGTTGATTAAACAGTTCGGCTGCTTGTTGGAGAATTTTTGCTTTTGTTTCTTCGCCTTTAGACATTAAATATTTTCAGACCCATTAGTCTGATTAAAAATAGCATGATAAATGATTTTCGGTCAAGCATTGTTTCATAGAGGCGTTAAAGATATACGCCTCTAATTTATTTGTACCGACTTACTTAGACTACTATAAGTAAGTTATACTATTAGTTGGTAAACTGACTATATGCCTGTAAAGATCAAACTCAAACAGCTAAGAGAAGACAAAGGCTTGTCTCAGAATGCGTTAGCACGACAGCTAGAGATGTCACTTGCGAATATTCAAAAAATCGAATACGGCAAAGCAAAATCTATTCCGCTTGATACCTTAGAGAAAATTTGCCTGGCGCTCGATTGTGAAATAGGTGATTTATTAGTAATTGTTAAATCACCACTTAGCCAAGACGAGCATTAAAGCTTTATGTCATACTTTTCTGACATTTCATTAATCGTTATACGTGAATAATGAAGATATTAGACATATTAAAATATATGGAGGGTTTTACCTCTCGACATAAAATCAGCATAAAACCCTCAATTTTTGCGGTATTATCCCACTTAGCAATAAATTGATTGCTTATCTCATCGCTGATGTTCGTTAATACGTAATGAAATCAAAATAGAACGCCACAGGCAATCACGCCCAAAACGAAGGGATGAAAAATCGACCATTATGCAAAACGATAAACACAGATTAGATAAGGGACAGTTATATTTCCAATCCCCAATCTCTAATTTTTAATTTTTGATTTTTAATTTTTAATTGTTTTCTCCCCCTGTTTCCCTGACAACAGGGGTTTTCGCTAAGTATTTCTTCCTACTTTTAGCAGTGTTTTTAGTGAAACAAACGCTTTTTTCCCAGAACAAATCCTGAAATCCATATAAATTAATGGTTTCATCTATCCACTTCTGGCTTGAACACTTTAGAATGATTCATTGAAAAGTTGAGCCTATGAGAGTTACAGGAATTTTAAGCAAAAATACTCTTACAGGTCGCTTTTGTAAATCTCAAAACAGGGATTTAGGTAGAGATGCGTCAAATGCATCTGTACGAAATCTCAAGTAAACCTCAAGGAGTTTGACATGAATAAAGGTGAATTAGTTGATGCAGTATCTGAAAAGGCTAGCGTGACCAAAAAACAAGCGGATGCTGTCTTGACTGCTGCTTTGGAAACTATCATTGAAGCAGTTTCCTCTGGCGATAAAGTGACCCTAGTAGGATTTGGTTCTTTTGAATCACGGGAACGCAAAGCCCGCGAAGGACGTAACCCCAAAACCAACGAAAAGATGGAAATTCCTGCGACAAAGGTTCCTGCCTTCTCGGCAGGTAAGCTGTTTAGAGAGAAAGTTGCACCCCCAAAATCTTAGTCAATGATGTTTTTGTAGGGAAATCTTTTTTGATGCGGCAAATGGCACATGGGGGAAATTTAGCTTGGGCAGCAGCAATAGCTGGCTGTTCCCCTAGTGCTATTGTTGATTTTTCTGCCAGTATCAGTCCTTTGGGACCTCCAAGCAGTGCATTAGTTGCTATTGAGTCTCAACTGGTCAATCTTCGGCACTATCCAGAACCAGATTATTTTGAACTGAGGCTGGCTCTAAGTGAGTTTCATCAACTGCCGCCAGAGTGGATTCTGCCGGGTAACGGCTCGGCAGAATTACTAACTCTGGCGGGGAAGGAATTGGCAGAATTAGCCGCAACAGCTTTTATGACTCCAGCCTTTGGCGATTACAACCGATCGCTAGCGGCATACAACGCTAAAGTGCTGGAATTTCCTCTTTCCTCAGTCATTGATCAAGAGTCATTTTTTGTGAGTGATTTGTCATCTATTCTTGACACAGAGCAAATCACACAGGACAAAGGACTTCTTCTCAATAACCCCCATAATCCAACAGGAAAGTTATTCGCAAAACAAGCCATTCTGCCTTATCTAGAGAAATTTGCTTTAGTCGTGGTGGATGAAGCATTTATGGATTTTCTACCTCCAGATCAGCAACAAAGCATAATTGGAGAAGTAGAAAAATACCCCAATTTAGTCATTTTGCGATCGCTCACTAAGTTCTATAGTCTCCCTGGACTAAGGTTAGGTTATGCGATCGCTCACCCTGATCGTTTGCGACGTTGGCAGTCTTGGCGCGACCCCTGGCCTGTCAACATTCTTGCTCAAGCCGCAGCAGTTGCTGTAGTTAGTGATCGAGACTTTCAGGAGCAAACTTGGACGTGGCTAGAACCAACACGAAACCATCTGTTTAAAGATTTAGCTCAAATTCCAGGTTTGCAACCCCTGCCCAGTGCTGCTAACTTTTTATTAGTGAAATCACAGTACTCTAGTCTGGAATTGCAGCAACAACTACTCAAGCATCATCGAATTTTTATTCGCGACTGCTTGAGTTTTCCTGAACTTGGCGATCGCTATTTCCGGGTTGCTGTCCGCTTATCCTCAGAAAATCAGCGTTTATTAGACGCGATCGCTTTAGTCAAAGGACAAACAACGTGACTGTTGACTACGATGTCGTAATTATTGGTGGTAGCTTTGCAGGGCGTTCTGCTGCCTTAATGGCCACCCAACTTAAAGCTAAAGTTGCTTTAGTAGAACCTAAAATAGATTACGGATTTATTCATCACCAGGTTTTGAGCGAAGTCGGCAGACTTTCCCAAGGCTTAAGTTATGCTGCTCAATTGGGAATTGGTGTTTCCAAGCCTCCAGATATTTTTTATCCTACAGGTGTTTACAACGGCACAATTAATAGTTCAACGGAAAAAACAGAGGAATTTTCCCAGCAAGATCCTTTCACGAATATATCTTTAGGAAAATCTCAAACATCTGTAGAGTGGTCAGAAGCATTACTTTATGCTCGTGGTATTAGTTCTAATTTAGAAGAACAAAATTCACCTGCTGTATTGGCAGCTCAAGGTGTTGATGTCATTATTGGCAAAGGGCAATTTCAAGCTTCACCAGATTTAGTATTTGTTGTTAATAATCGTTCACTACGCGCACGTATCTATTTATTAGCTAGTGGTTCAGTTCCTGTAATTCCAGATATTGAAGGTTTGCAAAAAACTGGTTTTCTTACTCTCTCGGAAATTTGGCAATCTCTGGCGAGTTCTACACCACCTAAGAATTGGGCAATTATTGGTGGTATTCCCCAAAGCATTGAGGTAGCACAAACTTTGGTGCGCTTGGGTTGCAGTGTCACATTAGTAACTCATCATCCTTCGATCATTCGTCATACTGATCCTGAAGTTGCTCAAATTCTCCAAGCACAGTTAGAAGCGGAAGGTGTGCATGTCCTGACAAACACAACAGTCACTCAGGTACGGTTGATAGAAGATAAAAAATGGCTACAAGCAGGAAACAAAGCCATTGAAACCGATGAAATTTTAGTGGCGATCGCACAGCAACCGAATATTGAATCCCTCAACTTAGCAGCTGTGGGTGTGAAATGGCGTCACCAGCACTTGGTAGTAAATGAAAAACTACAAACAACTAACCATCAAATTTATGCCTGTGGTGATGTCATCGGTGGTTATGAATTTCCTCACATTGCTAATTATGAAGCAAGAATTGCCTTAAAAAATGCTTTGTTTTTACCTTTGTCTAAAGTTAATTATTATTGCGTTCCCTGGGGAGTATTTTCTCACCCAAGACTGGCACAAGTTGGTTGGACAGAGACACAAGCAAAACGCCAGTATGGTAAAAACGAAATTATCGTGTTACGACAGTATTTTAAAACCGTGACAGCAGCTCAAATTCAGCAAGAAATCACGGGTATTTGTAAATTAATTGTTCGACGTCATGGAGAAATTTTAGGGGCTGTGGTATTGGGAGTAACAGCAAATGAATTAATTAATATTATTGCTTTAGCGATCACTCAAAAAATTAAAATTAATCAGATAGCAAATTTAGCTCCCATATTTCCCAGTTTTTCAGAAATTTTAGAACAAACCGCCAGACAGTGGCATCAGCAAAAATTACAAAATAATACAAAATTGCAAGATTTATTAGAAAGTTTCTTCCACTTTCGGCGTGATTGGAAAATATGAGATCACTTAAGAACAATTTCATACAGGAATTAAGAGCTATTGACGAAAAAGATTTTTGAGGATTTATCATCCCTGAATTAGGTTATTTTGCGAGTCACAAAAGCTAGTTTACGAGTCGCAAAAGTTTAGTTTGCGAGTTGCAAAAGCTAGTTTACAATCATCGGTAACTCTGATCAAAGCACCAATTTGTGAACACTAGACTGATAACTCACTAACAACTAACCACTAATTTTTTTTATTCTTTCCTTCTGATATTGAAATACTACCAATACCTTGTAAAATACCACGAACAACTAAACCCAAACCTCGACCGACTATTTTTGTGAGTAAAAACACAACTCCACTTCCTAAGAAAGATAATAATGATTTTAAAGGCGGAGCGATCGCATCATTAAATTCTAGTCCTAATGTGACTCCTAAAGGAATACCCGAAAGTTCTTCTAACTCTTGGCGACGAGGAGCGTAAATAGATGTTTTGGCGATACCACGTGGAGCAAATACAAATAGTTCATAGCGACTTTCAAAAATTGCTTTGGGTTCGGTAACTAAGTTTCTGACGCGGTATTTCCAAGATAAACTATTTCTAAAGCGTTCAATGTCTCGTGTGGGAATAAACTTACGGTCATAAAAATTCAGTTTAATATCTTCTATATCTCCCAAATAATTCAGTAGAGGTTGGATGACAGCATTTCCTACTTGAATTAGCAAGTTTTCTAATAACATCTCTGCATTTTGATTAGCTTCAAAACTTCCCGCAGAAAGATTAGTATTATTAATGGTTAAATCTGTTTGAAATAGTAAGTAAGAAAATAAATCAACCAACAAGGGAATTTTATTCATAATTCCTGTTTGTACTACTCCCGAAGTTTGGGAAATCACACTGACAATTTCGACTTGGTTATTACCAACTTTGACACGAGAAAATTTACCAAAAAAATCCGTGACAACTTCCTTCCATAATTCATATAAAATTGCATTTTTTATTTCTGGTAATTGATGAATTTCAATTTGGGAACTACGTAATTCATCCAGAGTATCAGCAACTTTTTGCAAAATCAGATACAGTAATTCTCGTTTTTTATCTGAGCGTAATATATCTATTTCTAAAGACTCATCTGTAATATTTTGCAAAGGAAATTGCAGTTTATTTATACAAGATGTAAATAAAGTTGCTTGTAATGCTCTGGGGCTAAGTAGAGAGGGGGTATATGGGATAATGGTGCGATCGCTTGGAATATTTTCTACTGGTGGTGGTAATTGCTCAACACCTTGAGATTCAGTTTGGTCATTTATTTGCTCAGACTGCGATGTTGATGTTGTCAATAAATGATTAATCAACCAACGAGCAGCTAATAACTCTCGTTGTTGTCCAGCTAGTACTGCTCTTTCTAATATCGACTGTCCAGGAACCAGCAATTTTGTTGTTATTGCCGCTAAGTTAGCATTTATTTGAGCATTTCCTGACAAACGCCAGTTTTCTAATAGCCGAGTCAGAAAACGGTGGGGAGATGGGGAGGTGGGGAGATTGGGAGATGGCGGTGATTCTTCTGTTGTGTCATTTAACCCATACCAATAAGTATCACCATTTGCAACTGTTTGCATAATGGCAACTAGGTCAGTAACAGGCGTACCTTTAGGACAGTAACCGTCTATACCAATCGCCTTGGCTGCTAATAGTAGCCCTTGGTCTTGCAAGGAACTCAATAACAATACAGGTAAATTTGGATACTGGGCTTTGAGTTGCCGACATAGTTGTAAACCCAGTTGTTGACTGTTGATCGAGCGATTATTACCTAGTTCTAAGACAACTAAATTTATACTTGTCGGGTCTTGTTGGGCAAACTCTGCGAGAATCTGCAAGACAGCAGTATTTGTTTGTGCCTCTGATACTATTTGTAAGTTGGAAAATTCTTCTAGAGCAACTCGTAACCCTAGCCGGAAGATGGGGTCTTGGTCAACTAGCAATAATTTCAGAGGGCGATCGCTCATAATTCAAAATATAGTGTAACGCTGTTTTTTGAAATTACAGCTTCGATACTTAAATCATTTTCCCCTTTGTCGCCCAAACATTTGTGAATTCAGAGCAAAAACTTTGAATTGTTAACTACGCTAACAATCCCACCCTTTGAAGGAGTGGGATTGTTAGTTAACCAACGTCAATTTTCACACGAGAGTAAAACCGTTCTAGAACTTCTTTAAATCTTTCACCGTTGGGCCGTGTAGGACTTCCCCATTGCAACTGAAACGTGAACCGTGACAGGGACAGTCCCAACTTTTCTCAGCGCTGTTCCAAGCAACAACACAACCCAAGTGAGGACACACCGCAGAAACAGCGTGTATTTTTCCTGTTTCATCTCGATAAGCAGCTACCTTCTCACCATCGACAGTGACTAATTCTCCTTCACCAATCGCCACATCTGCCAAAGATTTATTCAATCCCTTGAGGCGATCGCCTACCCAATGAGTACCAACTTCCAAGTTTTGCTTTATACCTTGGGGACTGACAAAAGGAGTGGCGCGGGTTGCATCGTACAAATCAGCCGCAGGATTTTTAATACCTAAAATATTGTCTGCAAGTATCATTCCAGATAGAGTTCCTTGAGTCATACCCCACAGACTAAACCCAGTTGCTACAAAGGTATGCTTGCTTAAAGGAGTTAGTTTTCCTACGTAAGGTATTCTATCAAAAGATACAAAATCCTGGGTAGACCAACGATAATCAATTGATTCAACATCAAAGCGAGAACGGGCATAATTTTCTAAATCGAGATATTTTTCTTCGGTATTTTTCACTGTTCCCACTTTATGACCGCCGCCACCAACAAGCAACAATAAGCCATCCTTGTCAGGAGTGGTACGAATAGAGTAGTATTTTTCCCCGGTTCCTATATATATTCCATGAGGTGCTTTATGCTCCGCGATACGCGCACCAATAATGTAAGAACGTTTGGGGTAAGTTTTCGCGAAAAATAATCCCTCATCGGTAATAGGGATATTAGTTGCAACTATGACATCCTGTGCCTGAATAATTCCTTTATCGGTAATAACTTGGCAAAAATTATTTTCCTCTACTTTCTGTACTCTTGTATTTTCAAATACATAACTCCCATCACCAGGAATCTGCTTGATCAGATGTAACAGGTATTTGCGAGAGTGAAATTGCGCTTGGTTGTCAAACTTAACAGCACCAGCAATAGGAAAAGGTAGGGAAGTTTCCAGAACAAATGTTGCGGGTAGTCCTAATTTTAATGCTGCTTCTACTTCTTTTTCAATGTCCTTGAGATTATCTTTGGTTTCTGCAAATGTATAGGCACTTTGGCGACTAAAGTCACAGTCAATTTGTTCTTCGCTAACCATTTTAGCAACGAATTCTAGTGCTGCTTGGTTTGACTGTGCATATATTCGTGCCTTTTCTTCACCATGATTTTTAATCAAATCTGCATAAATCAATTGGTGAAGCGAAGTAAGTTTGGCTGTAGTATGACCACTAACACCAGTAGATATTTGTTGCGATTCAATTACCGCAACAGTTTTACCTGCGCGTTTCAGTAATGTTGCAGCAGTGATTCCCGCAATACCTGCGCCAACAATTGCAACATCTACAGATAGATTATTGCTAAGTGGTGAAAAATTAGCTGTAGGTGTCGAGTCAATCCAGTAAGATATGTGTTTTCCTGATAGATTAGACATATTTTTTCGAGATAGGGTTGAAAAGATGCAACAATTTGATGATGGATTTGCTCTTTTTTAACAGGAATTAAACAGCTAATGGTCTGTCAAAATACGATTTACATAAATAATCATCATATTTAAGTTAGACGTTTTGATATGGTAAATAAAACTATCTTACGGATAAGCTTTATTCACTAATAGGAATATGTATATTGGTCTTAAGGTATAGAGCAACAATAAATTACCCACACTGTCCGTTAGGCCAGTGTGGGTTTTCAATGCTCATCACAAATTCCCAATTTCTAATCCCTAATCCCCAATCCCTCATTTCACGAATTACGGTAGCCGTAAAAGTTAATACTATAGTCTGTAACTTTCACTCCAGTTTGTTCTTCAACCAAACGAATAATGTCTTCTGGTAATGTGATGTGAACGTCCATAATTTGGTTTGTATCCAAACAGTTAACATGGCTGTGGGAATCACTTATGTTGCCATACAGACGTCCGTCACAGCGTTCAATACATTCAATAATCCCACCAGAAGACAAGGCTTCTAAATTTTGATATACAGAAGTGTGACCGATCGCCTTACCTTGATGATTGAGGCGATCGTAAATTTCTCTCGCAGAAAGATGCTCTTTTGCTTGCCAAAGCAACTCGAGAATAAAGCGACGTTGGCGACTAACACGCATACCCTGTACTTGACACTGCTCTAGTGCATCTTCTAAAGAACGAATGGGTTTTGTAGATATCGTCGGTTTTTGCATATTGATGCTTGTTAATTGTTCTACTAAATTTTTCTTTTCAATGTTTATTGTTATTTATATATCTAACGCTTATTGACCTCCCTAGTCAGCCTGAAACTGTGTTGTGACTTGTAATTGCTGCGGAAATCACAGATCGGCGAGAGGAATTTTTATGTTTCTTGACAATTGTGCAGTCACACCTAAACCTAAAACAAACTCATTACAACTTTAGCTTAAAATTGCTGTAAACGTCTAGTTTAATGGTGTTAAGGATAGCAAGAGCGATCGCACCCAATACCCTTACCTTCCTAATTCATCCCCAAATCTACTGCTATCCGATGGGCGCAAGCAAAACCAGAAAACGCTACTGCATTCAAACCCTGTCCAGGAAAAGTACTATCTCCCACACAATAAAGCCCTGGTATTGCAGTTCTATTAAACGGCATTGCTAGCAACCCTCGCAATTTACGTCGGGGAATCGGCCCGTAAGTACCATCCGCACGACCTAAAAAGCGACGATGAGTGCGTGGTGTTCCCACTTCCAGGTAATCTAACCCTGCATTTATATCTGGAAAAATTTTCTCTAACCGTTTAATAATTCGCCTAGCAGCCTTTGCTTTTTTTGCTTCATAATCCTTTACAGACAGACCTTGCCAATCATCTATCCAATGTGGTGTAAAAGCGTGAATGATATGATGACCAACTGGTGATAAATCTGGGTCAAGCAACGTAGGAATTGACACAAAAATCGTACCTTCAGGATCTGCCATTTTCTCCCAGTCTTCCAAGAAAATGTGATGACATTCTGTCTTGGCAGGTAAACTAGAAGCCTTGATGCCGATATGCAAACTCAAAAAACTAGGTGATTTCTCATAATTTTGCTGCCATTTTTTCTCATTAGCTAAAATTTTATCTTGCGGAACTAATTTATCAAAAGTATCCCAACGCGTAGCATTAGAAACAATGCGTTTGGCACGGTAGATTTGGCCATTAGCTAATTTTACACCTATGGCTCGTCCCTTTTCTGTGAGTATTTGCGTGACTCTAGCTTGGTATTTAATATTACTGCCCGTTTGAATCAGTCCTTCTACAAGCTTTTGAGCGATTTGACCCACACCACCCTTGGGATAATTTACACCACCATAATGCCTGTCGGAAAACACCATTCCCGCGTTGATCATCGGTGTCATATCGGCTGGTACTACCGACCAGCAATAGCATTCCATATCGATAAATTTCAACAATAGGGGATCTTTAATATGGCGTCGCGCGACATCCCCCACATTTTGTGGCAAATACTTTAACAAACCTAAACAAGCCCAAGGATGCTGAAAAAACATCCGCATCAAATAGCGTGGCTCTTCTAAAGATAAAAGCTCCATGCTATTTAAGCAATTAAATACTTGCCAACATTCGTCATAAAACTGATGAATACCCTTTGCTTCGTGGGGAAAATAAGCAATGAGGTTTTGTAAAAAATTTTCGTAAGTCCGCTCAACTTTCAGATTAAGACCATTGGGTAGATGATAATGAATCTGTACAGAATCGGGAATTACTTCTAAACTGACATTTACGGCATCTAAAGCACGGGTGAGTAAATTGGTTGTGCCACGTTGTCCAAACCCAAAAATCATGGAAGCGCCAACATCGAAGCGATAACCTTGGCGTTCAAAATACCCCGCACTACCACCCGGAATAAGATAGCGTTCTAAAACAAGTACTTTAGCTCCTTTTACAGCCAATTGAGTTGCTGTCACCAGACCACCAATTCCAGAACCAATAATGATTGCGTCGTAATAGGGATCAGGGGTAAGGGATCGGGAATCGGGGATTGGGGAAGGTGAGGTCTCGTCTGGGGATAAGGAGTCATGGGGATCGGTGAAGAGATTTTCATGCATGGTGGTGAAATTTTTTCAACTCGTAAATCAGGTTTTCAACTCGTAAATCAAGTTTTGGACTCGTAAATCAAGTTTTCAACTCGTAAATCAAGTTTTCAACTCGTAAATCAGGTTTTCAACTCATAAATCAAGTTTTCAACTCGTAAATCAAGTTTTGGACTCGTAAATCAAGTTTTGGACTCGTAAATCAAGTTTTGGACTCGTAAATCAGGTTTTGGACTCGTAAATCAGGTTTTGGACTCGTAAATCAAGTTCTGGATTTTCCTGTAAGAGGTTGAATTGAAAATGAGTGTAAAGGTGTTAGGACGTAGGAGTTTATGAAAGGATGATTATTCCATTAGTTTTACAGTCATCACTCATTTCTTTATTAAAAACCCAAATCTTTCAGAGTCTCACCTTCCCCAATCCTTAATCCTCAATCCCCAAAAAAAGAGGGACAAGCCTGCAACTGCTGGCCAATCCCGTCTGCCGATCCTTAAAGAGAGGAGAACACTGACTGTTAATATAACTTTGATTGAGAATAACTGTCAACGGTTAATGAAAAATATTATCAATAGTTTTTGACGAGTTTCGATTTTAGCTGATAGCCGGATATCAAAAAGGATTATGATGTTTCAGTTGTTATACAATATGCAGAACGCCTAATTTCGGCTATGACGCTACAATTGCGTGTTTATGTTCCACCACATCCCTTAATCAAGCACTGGTTAGCAGTTGCTCGTGATGCTGCCACGCCTTCAGTATTATTTCGTAGTGCAATGACAGAATTGGGACGTTGGCTTACTTATGAAGCCGCTCGAGAATGGTTGCCAACTCAAGATACAACAGTACAGAGTCCTTTAGCTACCTGTCCCGCAACCTTGATTAATCCACAAGTTCCAATGGCAGTGGTGCCAATTTTACGAGCGGGGTTAGGATTGCTAGAAGGAGCGCAAACACTACTACCCTTGGCATCAATTTATCATCTTGGTTTAGTGCGGGACGAAACCACTCTACAACCATCTTCTTACTTGAACAAACTTCCAGAAAAATTCCATCCTCAAACACGGGTACTAATTACCGATCCGATGTTAGCCACAGGTGGATCGATTATGAGGGCAATGGAAGAATTGACACAACGGGGAGTTGACCCATCTTTGACTAGAATCGTTTGTGTAGTTGCAGCTCCTCCAGCCTTACAAAAATTAAGTGCAGCTTATCCAGGTTTAATAATTTACACTGCGACCATAGATGAGCAACTAAATGACCGGGGATTTATTGTTCCAGGTTTAGGAGATGCAGGCGATCGCACCTTTGGGACTTAAGCTAGTATGCAGCTAGAACTGGAAAGTAACCAAACAATCCAAAAGTGCAGCTTTTATTATTGGCGGTAATAAATATGAGTCAGCGTGATGGTTTTGCAAGTGGTTTTTTCTTCGGCGCGATCTTTGGTAGTGTAGTTGGCGGTATTCTAGGCGCAGTTGTTGTTTCCAGGAACGATAGTGAACTAGAAGCCGAATCAGAAGAGCAACTTTCTCCAAACCAAACAGAAGCCAAAAAATTATCCCTGCGGCGGCGTCATATGAAAGCCTCTGAAACCGACAGCATGGAGATGGAAACAGCACGGCGATCGCTAGAAGATAAAATAGCCCAGTTAAATGCCACAATAGATGAAGTGCGGCAGCAGCTAGGCAGCGTTAATAGCAATTCAGGTCAGGTGATTAATGAAAGACCCCTCACCAAAGATACTTGAAGTTGACACACAAGGAAGACAAGGAAGACAAGGGAGACAAGGGGGACAAGGAAGACAAGGAAGACAAGGGGGACAAAAAGAATAATTAATATTTTATGCCCAATGCCCAATTGACTTCTCCCTTCTGGTGAAAACACACACCATGACCTGAGCTACCTTAAAATCTAAAATATAAGACCAAAATAGACATTTACGCAGGAAAGGAAACTGACCCATCCATGTACTTACTGATTTCCACATTGGCTACTTTCATTCAGATTTATAGTACCCTCCTAATTATTAGGGTTCTATTGACTTGGTTCCCCAACATCAACTGGTACAACCAACCATTTGCTGCTTTGAGCCAAATTACTGATCCCTATTTGAACATTTTCCGTAATATTATTCCCCCTTTAGGCGGAATAGATTTTTCTCCAATATTGGCGTTTCTAGTACTCAATATCGTTAGTTCTTTGTTGGTACAGGGTGGATACTCTTTGGCAAACATGTAATCATTTGGGTAAATGCAAAGCAAAAAATATATAACTTTGTTTGTAGAGACGTTGATTATGTATCGTCTCTACAATTCATAATATTTTTGCTCATCCATAAATTTTGCCAAATTGGAAGATTTGCTTACTTGATATTACAGTTCAGGATGTAGCCAATTAAAAAGTCCTAAAGAAGCAACGGTTCCAACAAAGTGAGCAGTAATACCACTCATACTTGCCATAGCAACAAAAATATCAAGTGAGCGAATCACACGATTCGGGTCATATATTGCTACCCCTTGGGGTTGGGCGATAGATTTTGAGAGTAGAACACCCAAACCTGACCCTGTTCCTAGAATTGTTAACAACATTCCTACAAAGCCTGCAATCACAGCAATCCGTAGTACTTTCATTACCTCTGCTTTAGGTGGATGCAAAGCGGGATTGGGATTGCAGAGTCGTTTGGCAAAACGAGTAAGGCGAAAAGCTAGGTAAAGAGTAAATAATAGAGCTAAGATCCCACAAATTCCCCAAAAGATGCTGATACCAATTCCAGGGGTTGTAGCTTGAGTGTAGGTTCTAACTGGTACTCCTGGAGCAGGTGCTACTGCTTGACTGAAACTACGACCAGAGATAGCAAATATCAACAATTAGTGCGGAAGTTGCTCCCAACCCAAGCTGTAACCACAAGCTAACCCAACCAACAAGGCGTAAAATGTTAGCAATTCTTTCCATTTTGGGATTAAGAGTGTGTACTTCCGATTGAGTTTGCATAGTCATGGTTGTTTGATGGGAGTAGAAGAGGAAAAAGTCTTTTCTATTTCAACCATAGGTATGTTCTTAAAAAATAACGACCTTCTCAAGTAAGAATGTCGTCAAATTCATACTTATACTAAAAACGGCTTAAAACTGTCATTCTCAACGAAGTGAAGAATCTCCGAGATACTTCGCTACACTACGTTTCGCTCAGTATGACATCAGTCCAAGTTTTACCTGTTTGCAGGATATCGAAGAAAGGAACTCTTAACAGGGAACGGAGGACTGTTTTCTGTTTTATAAAAAATATAAAAATGTGAGCGAATTTCCCATCAATCTGGTGGAAGTTCCAAGGGAATTGTACCCAACAACCCCTTACGAAAATCGGTTAAAATTTTGCGTGCTGTTCGTTCAACATCACCTGTATGACGCAACTCTGCCAATTCGTGCAAATATGATTCGCCCGTGGAGTATGTCGGATCGAGACCGTAGCGCGATCGCAAGGGATTTTCTGGTAACAAAGCGGGTGCGATCGCATAAAGCTCATTCACTAAATCTATAAATGCTGCTGCTATTAATTGATTATCGTAGGCTGCTTCCCCAATATCATCACAAACAGCCAATTTCAATCCCGCTTCTTGGTCTTCTAACTTAGCAGGAATTACACCAGGAGCATCAAGTAATTCCAAATCTTGAGAAATTCGCACCCAACGCAATTGGCGAGTGACACCAGGACGGGCTGCACTTTCCACCACTCGCCGTCCTACCAAACGGTTAATTAAAGCTGATTTGCCAACATTTGGGAAACCAATCACCACAGCTCGGACTGATCGGGGTAACATACCGCGATCGCGTCTTCTTTGATTGAGTTCCACACCAGCTGCTTGTGCTGCTTTTGATACCGCCGTGACTCCTTGACCATGTTGGGCGTTGGTAAAAAAAACTTGTTCCCCTTGACCTTTAAGCCAATCCATCCACAACTGGCGCACTTGGTCAGGAATCATATCTAAGCGGTTCAACACCAACAGCCGTTTTTTACTTCCCACCCATTGTGGTATCTGGGGATGGAAGGTTGCTAGAGGAATGCGCGCATCTCGTACTTCTAGTACCACATCTACAAGCTTGAGTTGTTCTTTGAGGTTCTTTTCAGCTTTGGCAATGTGACCGGGATACCACTGAATCAAATTTAATTTATAGTTTTGTGTTATACCCATTTTTTTATTAGTTTTAGATATTTAGTAATTAATGATTTTGTGATGATTGCTATATGGTAGCAGCCAGTTATGATTGCAAATTTTCTTCTTAGTGTTTTTGTGGTGAAAAAAATAATTTTTGAAACACAAAGACACTAAGACACCAAGAAAAGTTTATTTATCAGGCTACCCCATACCCTTATCCATTTTCATCGGGGACTGATGTAAAATCAAACGGTTGCCATCAGGATCATAGGCGTAAATTTCTCTGCCGTGGGATGCGGTGATGATTTTTCCTGGTGGGGGATAGCCTAAGACACTCAAGTGAGCGATCGCATGTTCTAAGTTATTTACCTCTAAACACAAACTGATTTTGCTTTTAGTAGAATGCTCAAATTCTAAATAATGACTTTGTTTTGGTTTAAATATTCCTAGTTTTAAACTAGGCAATTGAAACTCAGCATAGACATTAAAAATCATAGCTTCTGGTTTTTGATTAAAAAATTTAGTATAAAAACTAACTAATCTTTCAAACTCAAAAGATGCTAAAGTCACAAGTGCGTCAGTACATTGAAATAGCATAAAACGCCAACTACGAACTGGTTGCATTGTAAGATTGTTTTTAGAGTTTGACAGTACCTCTGGGGGTACTCCGGTAATTTTGATTCACACTTGCTGCGATCGCTTCATAATTAAATTAAGAAATATAAAGCAGCTAGATAGTAATTAAGCATGAGTAAAACAGCCCTGAATTTAGTCGCAATTTTTATCTTTCTTATGACCCTCTCTACTCTGCTGGGGTCAATGTTTAATTTATCGCCCACTGTACCAGCACTTGCTACCTTCACCATTTTGGGGATAGCTACTTTCGATTCTTTCGGCTTGCAAGGTAAAGGGGGAACTATATTTTTAGATTGGGTAGCGGGGTTTTCTCCTGAACACAGAGAACGCATTATTCATCATGAAGCTGGACACTTTTTGGTTGCGTATCTTTTAGGGATTCCGGTTATTGGCTATACCCTCAGTGCTTGGGAAGCCTGGAAGCAAAAACAACCAGGACAAGGTGGTGTGAGTTTTGATGATGCTGAGTTGGCTTCTCAATTAGAACGGGGTAGTCTGAGCGCCCAAATGGTAGATCGCTACTGTACCGTATGGATGGCGGGTATTACTGCTGAAACTTTGGTGTATGAAAATGCTGAAGGTGGGGCTGATGATAAAAGCAAACTAGCAGCAGTTCTCAAGAGTTTGGGTTTTTCTGCGTCTGCTTGCGAACAAAAACAACGGTTTTGTGTGTTGCAAGCCAAAACCTTGCTGCAAGAAAATTGGTCAGCTTATCAAGCTTTGGTAGATGCGATGCGACAGAAGACTACAGTCTCAGAATGCGTAAAAATAATTGATGAGAAATTATGAAATTTTTTCACGAAGAAGCTACCCGCAGATGGGAGGTATGGTGAGACAAGTAATTCTCACAGTTCATTACACAGTTACGTCCAGCCGCTTTTGCTTGTAATAGACATTGATCAGCACGGTTCAACAGACTGATTCCATTAACATCATCTTCTATTCGTAGACAAGCTGCTCCCAAACTAATGGTGAGGTTGATTGAAAGTTGATTGTTGATGGCGAATGGCTGTTCGCTGACTATGCGATTAAGACGACGCGCCACTACGACTGCTTCATCACAGCTTGTGTGGCTGAGAATGATCACAAATTCTTCTCCACCATAACGAAAAGGAGTATCTTGATACCGGAGATTTTGTCGCAGTCGGTTAGACAATAACTGCAATAGGCGATCGCCAACTAAATGTCCGTAGGTATCGTTAACTCTTTTAAAATAATCAACATCTAAAATAATCAAACTCAAAGGAGTACCGTTAGTACGGGCTTTTTGGATTTGTCGGGGTAAATCCCACTCTAAGGCCCGACGATTACTCAATTGTGTCAGTGAATCAGCTAAAGCGATCGCCGACAATAAATCATTTGTGCGGATTAAATCACGATATTTCTGTGCTTTTCGCAAAGCAACAGTTAATTGTGCTAGCAATAGGTTTTGACTACTACTTAATTCTGTTGGAGACTGCCATATATAAGCATCAGCCCCTTCTTGAAGTGCGATGGAAGTCATTTCTAATTCCCAGTCCCTACCATACTTACTTCTATCCAGAAGTAATTGAGAGCGATCCTCCAAAAGAATACAGTAGATCCAAGATAATTTTGTCTGTTCTTTTAACCAATGACAGAGTTCTAGAGAGCCGTCACAACTCGCTTGGAGAATTAATATATCGGGTGGTGTGGTTTGAATGCAAGATATCGCCTGATTAAGATTGGTGATTACTTCTAAATTAAAAGAATTTGCATCACAGATCTGATCTGGAAGTCTGGCGATAAAATTATCACTTCCAAAGATCAGAATAGATATCTTCATTGTTCTGCTTTATGCCCCATTTCAACTTTGAGGGAATAACTCTAGTCAAACCTATTCAGGTTTAGTGTTTCTACTATATATACCTACATATCCAGTTAGGAGTATAACCCCTAATTCTATTGTTTATCTGTGTAAACTACAAGTAATTTTCAATGTTCTTCTCCTTAATATACTAATCTTTATTACAATGTCTACTGTTAATATTTCTGTTACCTAATTTCTGTCGAGATAACCTTAATTTAAAACAGTAGAAATACTGAATAATATTTTTAAGTATAAAACTATTACTGTAATTTCCAGGATTAAATTATTTAAAATTTTCAGAAGATAAAACTATTGCCTTAATTATTTCCCGCAAAAACTAAATTTACTTCTCCGTATAACTTTCAGGTATTTACGTACTGGCATCAACTTCATGAATAATTTGATTTAAATATCCGTGATCACCGTTACGTACTGAAATACCCCAAAAAACGGTATAACTATTACCTCAGTGTTATAGGCAATTTTTAAGCATTCATTCAAACTGTGAATTTAAAATTGGGCATTTGAAAATATTACCCCACGACGCTCAGTCAGAGGAAAAAATCAAATATTACAATAGACCTCTTGCAAAAATATTTTTACCCCACCCTAACCCTAAGCGTAAACGGGGAGGGAACTAAATCTTCACCCCGTGAACGGGGGGATTGAGGGGGGTTCATTCGACTTTTGCAAGAGATCTAATCCTCAATGAATTATAAAAATTTAGAATCATATCCTCAGCTTCTCAAAGAAGTCGGGGATCTTGTTGTTCACGAATAATTTAGGAATTCTGTATACGAAAAATTTTTCGTGATTATTTAAGTAAAGGATAAGGTTAAGGAATAGGGTTATTTTTCCCCTTTAACCTTTAAACCTTTCCTGTAATACTGCAAAATCACTTTTGCAAATTAAGTAAGTCTGCAACGATAAACACAACGTGAATTACGAAATATAAGCATCATTGAAACCCTTACCAATGCGAAACCCTTACCAATGCTCAATGACATATCCGAATCGTAACTTTTAGTGTTGAAAGGATAATTATTGATAGCCTTCAATAGTATATCCAGCAGCAACAATTGCTTGCTTAATGGACTCTTCCGATGCTGCGGATTCTACGGTTACAGTTTTAGCTTTGACATCGACTGCGACTTTTGCATCAGGTTCCATTGTATGAATAGATTGCTTAATTGTACTGGCACAATCTTCACACGCTATATTTGGAACTGTTAATTTTAGCGCCATAAAAGACCTCTATAGATGAAAATACTACGATTTTGAGACTTTCATTTTATTCAACCTAAGTTAATCTCCTCATCCTACTAAAGTCTGGGAATTGTGCCGCTATATAAAGCTGCACATCAGACAGCGACTTTGTCAAAAGTTATTCACGCAATTAAACTGAAAAAGTAATCCCCCTTGAGAAGTATTACAGAATTGGTGGTACAGAAGCCATATTCTGCGGCATACTTTTTCTGTAAGAGATACTAGTTAGTGGTTAGTGGTTAGTGGTTGTTCTAAATCACAACCAACAACTAACAGTCCCCCAATTCCCTAGTCTTCATGTAAAAACCCATGTCTTTTCATCCCCAGTACCTTGGCGGTAACGAAATACGCACCTTATTCCTTGACTTCTACAGTCAACGGGGACACCAGATACTCCCAAGTGCTTCCCTTGTTCCAGAAGATCCGACAGTACTGCTGACGATCGCGGGGATGGTACCATTTAAACCCATCTTTTTGGGACAGCGCACACCAGAATTCAAACGGGCGACAACTTCCCAAAAATGCATCCGCACCAACGATATCGAAAATGTCGGCCGCACCAAACGCCATCAAACCTTCTTTGAAATGCTGGGTAACTTCAGCTTTGGTGACTATTTTAAAGAACAGGCGATCGCTTGGGGTTGGGAAATTTCGACAACTGTGTTTAAATTACCCCCAAAACGCCTCGTTGTCAGCGTCTACGAAGAAGATGACGAAGCTTACGCAATTTGGCGGGATAAAATCGGTGTCTCAGAAAAGCGCATCAAGCGCATGGGTGCAGATGATAACTTTTGGGCTATGGGTGTGACTGGCCCTTGTGGTCCCTGTTCAGAGATATACTACGATTTTCATCCAGAACAAGGCGACGACAATATTGATTTAGAAGATGACACCCGGTTCATCGAGTTTTACAACCTCGTTTTCATGCAATACAACCGGGATGCAGAAGGGAATTTAACACCACTTGCTAACAAGAATATCGATACTGGGATGGGTTTGGAGAGGATGGCGCAGATTCTCCAAGACGTTCCCAACAACTACGAAACCGATTTAATTTTCCCGATTATTAAAAAAGCCACAGAAATCGCTGGTATCGACTACACCGAAAGTAGCGAAAAAACCCAAGTCTCTTTAAAAGTCATTGGCGATCACGTGCGTGCTGTTGTACATATGATCGCTGATGAAATTCGCGCTTCCAACGTCGGACGTGGTTATGTACTGCGGCGGTTAATTCGGCGGGTGGTGCGTCACGGGCGTTTAATTGGTATTTATCGTAGAGACGTTACAGGTAACATCTTTACACCCCAAGTTGCGGAAGTTGCGATTTCCCTAGCCGAAGATGCTTATCCCAATCTCCGTCAACGGGAAAATAATATTAAAGCAGAATTGCAACGAGAAGAATCTCGCTTTCTGCAAACTTTGGAAAGAGGCGAAAAGCTACTTGAGGAAATTATTGCTCAGGTGAAGCAAAAAGGTCAAACCCAAATTAGCGGTGAAGATGCTTTTACTTTGTTTGATACTTACGGTTTCCCCTTAGAACTAACTCAAGAAATTGCTGAGGAAAACAACCTCACAGTTGATGTTGCTGGCTTCGATGTGGAAATGGAAAAGCAGAGACAACGCGCCAGAGAAGCCCACGAAACTATCGATTTAACTGTGCAAGGTTCTCTCGACAAACTTGCAGAACACATTCACGCTACGGAATTTTTAGGTTACACAGAACCAACAGCAACCGCAAAAGTCGAAGCGATACTTGTAAATGGGATTGCTGAAGAAGAAGCAGAAGCAGGAACAGATGTGCAAATCGTCCTTGACAAAACGCCATTTTATGCAGAGTCGGGGGGACAAATTGGCGATCAAGGTTATCTGAGTGGTGAAGGTGTCGTCGTTACTATTAATGATGTCAAGAAAGAATCGGATTTTTATGTCCACTTCGGACGCATCGAACGCGGTACGCTGAGAGTCGGTGATGCTGTTTCCGCCCAAATTGATCGAGCTTGTCGGCGTCGCGCCCAAGCTAACCACACCGCCACTCACTTACTGCAAGCAGCGTTAAAGAATATTGTCGATGATACAATCTCGCAAGCGGGTTCTTTGGTAGACTTCGACAGATTGCGCTTTGACTTTAATTGTCCTCGTGCTTTGACTGCTGAAGAAATCCAGCAAATTGAAGAACAGGTAAATACTTGGATTGCGGAGGCGCACTCAGCGAAAGTAGCAATTTTACCCATCGCCGAAGCAAAAGCCAAAGGTGCGATCGCCATGTTTGGGGAAAAATATGGCGATGAAGTCCGCGTGATTGATTTTCCTGGCGTGTCAATGGAATTATGCGGCGGAACTCATGTAAGTAATACTGCTGAGATTGGTGTATTTAAAATTATCTCGGAAGCTGGGGTTGCTTCTGGAGTCAGACGGATTGAAGCTGTATCTGGACCAGCAATTCTAGATTACTTGCATGTCCGCGACTCAGTAGTCAAAGATTTAAGCGACAGATTCAAAGTTAAGCCAGAAGAGTTACCAGACAGAATCACAATTCTGCAAAACGAACTCAAAAACAGCCAAAAGGAATTAGAAAACCTCAAATCACAGTTAGCGATTGTCAAATCTGATCAACTCCTGCAAACAGTGAAAACTGTAGGCGATTATAAAATTATTGTCGCCCAGTTGGAAGAGGTTGACGCAGAATCTTTGAAAACTGCGGCGGAACGCTTACAGCAAAAACTTGGTGTAGGTGCGGCGGTGGTGCTGGGTTCTGTTCCCGAAGCTGGGAAAGTTAGCTTAGTTGCTGCTTTTTCGCCAGAAGTCAATAAGAAGGGACTGCAAGCTGGTAAATTTATCGGTGCGATCGCCAAAATTTGTGGCGGTGGCGGCGGTGGAAGACCAAATTTGGCCCAAGCTGGCGGACGCGATGCGAGTAAGTTACCAGAGGCGTTGGAGAAGGCGCGGGGTGAGTTGAACTCAGCGTTGGGTTAATTGTTTTTTGTAGGGTTTTCAGCCCGCCTTCCTTGTAAATTTATAGGATTATTAAATCATTCAGGAGAGACAAAATCCCCGATAATTCCTGCGAAGTCGGGGATTTGGGCTTTGCGATTCTTACAAATCATATAGGATTGCTATATAAATTAATTGCATGTTATTGAATTGACAATCCTAAGTAGCCTGCTGCCAATACTTATAGGCTGTATATACCATCGTCACAACTCCAGTGACGATCGCTGATTCATCAATTTCAAATAGGGGATGATGGAGTGGATAATTTATCATCCGATCTTGGAAACCCACGCCTAAACGAAACATACTACCAGCAGAGTGTTCTAAATATATAGAAAAATCTTCTGCACCAAGGGAAGGTTCGGGTAAAACTTGGACGCGATCGCTTCCCCAGGCTTCTTCTGCTGATGATTGTAATAACTGCGTCAAGAAGTAATCATTTTGCACACTAGGAACTCCCTGACGATATTTGACTTCATATTTCGCACCGTAGGAATTGCAAACACTAGCAACTAATTTTTCAATCCAGTTGGGTAAATTAGCACGGGTTTCGGGATGAAGCGATCGCACTGTTCCCAACAACTGAACTTTGTCAGCAATCACATTCGGCGCTCTACCACCGTTAATTTTGCCTATGCTTAATACTACTGGGCGTAAAGGATTTTGTGTGCGGCTAATTGCTTGCTGTAGTGTAGTAATAACTTGCGAAGCGATCCAAATAGCATCTACTGCTTCATGGGGACGAGCGCCATGTCCTGATTCACCCATAATAATAATCTCTAGATCATCAGCCGCCGCCGTCAAAGCGCCATAACGTACACCTATTGAACCTGCGGGGATCGAAGGGAAAACATGAACACCCAAAACACCACTAACTTGATCCATGACTCCATCTGATACCATCCAGCTTGCCCCTTGAGCAATTTCTTCGGCTGGCTGAAATAAAAATCGTACTTTCCCAGGAATCTCGTCGCAAATCTGAGACAAAATCATCGCAGTTCCCAAACCGACTGTGGCGTGAACATCATGACCACAAGCGTGCATCACACCTTCTGTACGAGAAGTAAATTCTACATCGGTACGTTCTTGTATGGGTAAAGCATCCATATCAGTACGAATTGCCAAAATCCGTTTATCCTCACCTGTACCTTTGAGTTCTGCAATGACACCTGTTTTACCGACTCCTTCTTGTACATGCAGTCCACTGGAAGATAAAACTCCAGCTACAAAGGCGGCTGTTTGGTACTCTTGACCACTAAGTTCTGGGTGAGAGTGGATATGGCGACGAATTTCTATTAGACGTGGAGCGATCGTTGTTGCTAAATCTTTAATACGACTAAGCATTTTTCTATTACTTTAAAGTCTTTAGTTTAATGATAAAGAAGTGTTAATCTACAAATAACTTTTATTCACAACAACGAGTGTTACTGAGCGAAGTTAATGTAAAATAATTGACAAATACTTTGACATTTAAAGTACTCCGCAGTCAAGAGTAATTTAGCTTGTTTTCAGTTTCTAGCTCTTGCAAATTTTTTATACAAAAATATTAATAGGTGGATGGAAAGATATAAACTCAACATTCCAACCACTAAAATATAGTCTGAGAAAGCTTTTGGGCTGTTTGTTTTTACTTGTCAATTTGTAGAACAGGTTGAGCCATTGATCTTATCCTCGTTAAATTTATTACATTCTATGGGAGAGAAACGCTGTAAAGACCACCAATAAGGCTTATTAGAAGTGATAATACCATTGGATAGAGTGGTGACTCGGAAGTTTGCGCCTCGATAATTAGTAAATTGTTCTCTAGCGCCCTTGAGGTTAGCACCTTCGAGATTGGCACCAATAAAACCAGTAAAACTCAGATTTGTATTATCTAGAGATGCTGCTTTGAGATATGTACCTGTAAAAGAAGCAGATGTGAGATTAGCACCAGTTAATGTAGCACTCTCCATATTTGCACTTGTCAGATCGGCATTGGTGAGATTAGCACCAGTTAAAATGGCTGCTTTTAGATTAGCTTCGCGTAAATTTGCTCCAGTCAAATTAGCTCTACTTAAATCAGCACCACTTAAATCGCATCGAGGACAAGAACCTGATGCTTTTAGCTGGTCTAAATCTAGTTGATTAAAAGCAAAAGCCTTCTGCGTAAGTCCAAAACAGGCTAACAAGGCAGCTGTGGCGATAATCTGGAATTTCATGTTGTTTACAGTAATTTTAAAGTTGAAAATTTACAAAAACGACGGGGATACTACACCTCTGGTGGGTATAGAGGAAAGTTGCCCTTTCGCGGTAATCGGTAATAGGTAATCGAAAAACCAATTACTTATTACCAAGTTTCTCGCCCACAAGAGGACGAGAAATTTTGATTAGTACTGTTATCATAATAGGACTGATACGAAAAATTGTCGGTATAAAGCAGACATCAAGAAACTGTAAAACTACTGTAAAACCTGGTGATTTCACTAGTCAAAACCAAACTAAAGTTTATAGAATAAAAGCATCGAACATTATACTGAAACTCTATAGTCAACGAAATATTGCATTCCCCCAAGCCGAAATAACCAAAAGGCAAGGGGGAATTCTTATTTTTAGCATTAAATTTTGCTGATATGAGGGATTGGAAAGCGGGGAGCAGGGAGCAGGGAGCGGGAGGACAAGGGGAACAGCTAATCAGTTATCAGTGATCAGTTATCAAATTAAACTGATCACTGTTAACTGTTAACTGATAACTGATTCATGCCCAATCCCCAATCCCTTTTCAATCACGCCATCCCAACAAGCGCAATCCAGGTACAACTAAGTAATGACTCACTCCCAACCAAAAACTAATTACAACACCTACCAAACCAAAAAATCCTATTTTCCACAATAATTCATGCCAGTTATTGCTAAGACTAAAAAAGTCGTTGAATATGGTTGGTGGTAGACCGACATAAAGCAAAAATGCGAACGGTAGTGCTGTACCAAAAGCAGTAACTACAGCATGGACTATATGATGGCTACGCAGACCTAAGCCCAGGGTTAGGAGTGAAACTGCGGCTAAAATCAAGGCTATCAATCCTTCTCCATCTTCTTTTGGTGTGATTAATTGCAGAATGAACCAGCCAAATCCATAGCCAAAAATTCCCATCAATGATGCAGCTAAAAACCGTCGTCGTTGTCCGTAACCTCCGGCGGTCACTATTCCCCACGCAGTACCTAACCCAGCGCCAGCAAACAGAAGAATCTCTGAACCCAGCACAGGCTGATTGTTCCCCAACAACAGAGATAACTGACTAGACAAGGATTCGCCAACTTGTTTTCCCCATTCTGTGTGATAGGCCAAAACATAACCAGAAAACGCACCCGCAGCAGCGCCGACGCTGGTGAGAATCATTGTCCAAATGGTATCCAAACAGGCGCGAATAACTTTAGCGATCGCACCAAATACAAAAATAATAATTTGACCAATGGCTTGGACAAAATTAACAACTGAGTTTTGAATTTGTTTTCTCAGATCAAAGAAAAATCTGAAAATAGGAGATAATCGAGTGTTGGTGAGAACTAAAGTCACGTTGCGACTGTTTGTCCTGTTTGTCCCCACAGAATTTGGTAGTGATTGATCAATCTGTGCTAAACGTCTTTGGATGATAGCTGTATTTTCCGGACGCGATCGCGCTTCTTCCTGGATCATTTCATCGATCAAATCTGCTAACTGCGGGTGAACACGACATTGTGAACGCCAGTGCAACTCTCCTGTCAAGGGATCTTCTAAGTCCACCGGATGCTTACCCGTCAGCAACTCAATCGTTGTCCTACCCAAAGCATAAAAATCAGCGCTGGGTTCAACATGACCTCCCATCACTTGTTCTGGTGGACTGTAACCAGAAGAAAACAATTTTGTAGATCGTGGTTGAGAAACAACATTTGTTGCAGCAAATTGTTTAGCCCCACCAAAATCAATCAGTACCAGCTGATTTGCTTGTCTGACTTTTCTGTGATCAAGAGGGGATTTAGACAGATTACGCAGCATCAAATTGGAAGGTTTGATATCACGATGAATAATATTGCGTTGGTGCAAATGCTGTAAAATTTCCACAGCTTGGCTTAACCAATTCAACACCAAATCTTGTGGACATCCGTGAGGATATTGCTTGTATAATATTTCCTCCAAAGTTTGACCATTAATTTTTTCCATCACCAAACAAGGCAGAGTCTGCTGTCCCTTGCCATGAACCCAAATGCGTTGAAAATAGCCCTCTGACTCGACTTTGGGAACACCTGGATGTCGCAAATTGCTTAAAACTGATGCTTCTTGGGCAAACAACTCTCGTGCTTTTGGTGAATCTTCTACCAACACCTTTAGCACCCTTTGGGTTTGCGTTTTTTGATCCCAAACAGTATAAATTTGAGCAAAGCCTCCCGATCCCAAGCGTTTCATAGGGACATAGCGATCTATCAGCTGTAGAGGCGCACCACAGCAATGGCAGAATTTGTTCCCCCAACGCTGAGGATAGGGACGCTGACAGTCTGGATTGATGCAGTGAATTTCATTAGAGTTGAACACAACCGCTCAAAGACAATGGCTGAGTTGATTATAATCAGGGGATTGGGAATCGGGGATAGGGGTAACGGGGATCGGGATCGGGATCGGGGAAAGGGGAAAGGGAACAAGGAGAAAGGAGAAAGGAGACAAGGAGGACAAGGAGGAGGATAAACAAAACACTAATCCCTGTTCCTTGTTCCCTGTTCCCTGTTCCTTGTTCCTTGTTCCCTGTTCCCGATCCCCAATCCCTAACAACTAAACCCATCCCAAGCCATGGGAAAAGTATGTTCTAAGACGGAGGAATAGTCTTGATTGTTGCTATAGGTTTCTTCGTCTAAGACTTTAACGACTTTATTATATATTTCGTCTGCTTGTTGAGGAGAATCGCCGATGCTAGTTAAGCCTAGCTTGCCAAATTGAGACAGACAACCCATCAAATGAAAAACTGTGCCTGTTTCTGTGCCAGTATCAAAGTGCAGCCTGTGATGGGCGATGATGTCCATTAAGTCGTTGGGTAAGAGTCCTCGATAACGGTCTTTTTGGAGGTTGTCGGTGGCGATGTAGTATTTGGGACGTCCTTGCTGGGAGTAAAACAAGCCTGTTGAAAAGTCGTAACGTCCATTGGTTAATAATTTTAAGGTCATAAACGGATGAGTGGTTCCGCCTTTACGCAAGTTAATTTCTATTGCTTGCAGATCCCACTGGCCATTGTCTTGTTCAACGGCGATAAAATCAACTCCAAATCGTTCGAGTGCGCCTTTTTCTACTAGCTTCATGCCAATTTTTGTGCCTAACAATTGCAGTTGGACACGATAGGCTTCATCCGCCGGAAATCGACAACCAAGATATATCTGTCCATCAGGACCGCCAAGAATTTGGTCATGGGTAGAAAGGATTTCCACTTCGCCTAGAGGTGTAATTCTTCCTTGGACACTAGGCGATCGCTTAACTTCACCCTCCACAAATGCTTCTACAATTGCGCCTAACTCACCAATCCGTCCTGAAAAGTTTTCCCATGTCTCTTGGCTAGTTTGAAAACTCATTTTTGGCAAGCGATCGCTAATCGCTGCTAAACGTTCGGTGTGAGAAGCATCAGGAGGTGCGACATCCGCCACTGGTCTTAAGTCTAATAGGGCATTTCCTTCTCCTGAAAAGCCTTCATTGAGCTTTACAACCATTCTTTTTAATGTCGGCTGACGTTCCCATAATTGCACAGCAGCTTCTTCTAAATCGGCAACACTGTGAACTAATTCACTACCATCTGGATATGGCACGACTGTTTCTGCAAATATTTGGCGGCTACCACTTTTTGTTCCCCAAATCTGTAACTCTGGTGCAGGAGCATACAATGGCACATTTAATTTGACAGATAATTCTGCTTCTAATGGTGTGGAATTGTAACAGATCATGAAGGATTTGTCTAATCTTAACGCCTGACGAATACGATGCAGCAAGCGGGGACGTTCTAAAATTTTTTGACTGAGAGGTTTTAAGGAAGAATCATAGGTGGAAAGTAACAGCAAACGATTGCGAGCATGGGAAAAGGGTATGCCTGGTAACAGTTGTAAATAATAGTCGATAATACTAGGATGTAATGGCACAGATGTGACATAAATTAATCGATTGCGGGGATTCCACAAACGAATCAGTGAGAATAATAATCGCTCTTCATAGTGTTCGTAACCTTCGACTTTTTTGAGTTCTCGCTGATCAATACTAAGAGAGGGAATAACTAATATATCTACATCACTGCTTTCGGTAGGACCTTCAATACTTTGCCAGCGATCGCGCAAAGTTAACTGAAGAAATTTGAACGGGTCAGTTTGCTCTATATCAGAAAAGTTTAATGTTTGCATAATCTTACCCCTGTGCTGCTACTTTGCTCCCTCAGCGAGATTTCCTAATTTCACATATATCCTAAGTAATAAACCAATGCTGACTGTATGCAACACTTCTTAGAAATTGGTTGATTTGTTGCTGAAATTTTACGATGTTGCATAAGAATTTTAGTGAAAAAGTGTTTCTTTGTAATCGGGATCAATATATTCAATATATAGTGAATCATCCATTAATCACGTCGAAAAAAACAAGAGTTAATTTTATTGCCAAAGTAATACGGAGAAGAAATAATTTTTCTTAGTTATGTTTACTTCTTAAGATTGATATATTTTTATTTTTGTTTATATCTTAAGAATGATAAATTGCCATGACTTAACAGTTAATTTAATTACTGAAAGGAGAGATTTTTAATCAAGGCAGATTGGTGTAGTGAGGTTCGTTAACAAGGAGTATGCTTTTGGTGTGAGAAAAAGCTCTTTTGCTTAGATAATTTTGTTCTAGCGGCAAGTGATAAGCAAAGAGTTCTATTTTTATAGATGAAAATTTTTTAAGTTTGCCTATGGTAACAGGGTGCAGTGGTCATAACTAAACCTTGGATTGAATATTCGATCCAAGGTTAGTTTTTAAGAAATGGTTTAGTAGGATAGCACACTTGTGTGTTCTTAAAGTAGTTATTACTTAATTGGAACAAACAACAGTTACAACAATTAAAGGAAAAGTATATGCCAGAAGAAAAACCATTACAACCACCACAACAACAAGCACAACAGCCGGGTATTGAGTCAGAAATGACACCCAAACCCCAAGCAGATGATCGTCAGTATCAGGGAAGTGGTAAATTAAAAAATAAGGTAGCGCTGATTACTGGGGGAGATAGTGGTATTGGTCGCGCTGTGGCGATCGCCTTTGCTAAAGAAGGTGCTGATGTGGCGATCGCTTATCTCAATGAACATGATGATGCTAAAGAAACCAAACATTTGGTAGAAGCACAAGGACGAAAAGCATTTACTATCTCTGGCGATATTGGTGATGAAAACTTTTGTCAGCAAGCTATCCAACAAACGGTAGATGAATTTGGTAAACTCGATATTCTTGTCAACAATGCTGCGGAACAACATCCTCAAAAAAGTATAGAAGATATTAGTAAAGAACAACTAGAGCGAACTTTCCGCACCAATATTTTCTCAATGTTTTTCTTAACGAAAGCTGCACTCAAGTATCTAAAAGAAGGTAGCAGTATCATCAACAGTACTTCTGTGACAGCTTACAAAGGTAGCCCAGAATTGCTTGATTATTCTTCTACAAAAGGTGCAATAGTTGCCTTTACTCGTTCTTTATCACAAAATTTGGTAGAAAAAGGTATTCGTGTTAATGCTGTAGCTCCTGGTCCAATTTGGACACCTTTGATCCCTTCTACCTTTCCAGAAGAGAAAGTAGCTAATTTTGGGAAACAAGTACCAATGCAAAGAGCTGGACAACCTGAAGAAATTGCACCTTCTTATGTATTTTTAGCATCAGATGATGCTTCTTATATAACTGGTCAAGTCTTACACCCTAACGGTGGTACGGTTGTAAATGGGTAAAGATTGGTCAGTTGTGACTTTTTGGTAGTTGGTAGTTGATAGTTGATTGGAGCAAACAACTACCAAGCACTAACAAACAATACATGATTTTTTGCCAGATTGAAGGCAAAAGCTTATCGTTCATCCTTTTACCTTTCATTTGAGAGATGAGTAAGCTTATAAAACTTGATAATATGGCAAACAAATTGAAATCAAGAAAAGCTGCTTATATGTCATCTAAAACACGTTTACATGGTACTGATTTAGTAGATTGTGCGAGAGCAAATGCCAAGCAGGGAATTGAAACCGCCGCTTATCAGTGTGGTTATGGTGACGATTTGAATACCTTTGCACAGGAATTAAGAAAAGCTTGTGAAGAAATGAATTTGCAAGCGAAGGAACTCACTGATCTGATTGTCGATCAGGACTTAGTGCTGAATTTAGGTGAAGGTGAAATTGTCGCCCCTGACAGTGATTCACAACTTTAACAGTTATCAGTTATCAGTCATCAGTTATCAGTAGCTCTTTTTGATAACTGTTCACTGTTCACTGTTAAGAGTTCCCTGCTTTAACATCTGGGCTAAAATGTTGCGCGTCATGATTTGAGCATCAGCGTTTAAAACTGAAGGACGCAATTGGGGAACGTTGTAATCATCAAGTCCCCAACTCCATTGCATAGATCCGGTTGCAAATACTGTTGCTCCAGAATTTGTGGTATATACTGTCATATCTGCATATCGAATACCACGCCCGTAACGATAGGGTGAATGAGCAACGCGAATCGTGTAATTTGGAGCATTACCAAACATGCGATCGACTTCATAACCCAAAAGTCCTTCTAAGCGGATTTGTTTATTAGATGATTGAAGATTCCTGCTAACAGATGCTTGATTGTGATTTTGCATTAATTGCGTATCGGTAAGCAGCCAACTCGGTGCTGTGTGATTAATGACTATATCCGCGTTCACTTGAAATGTCTGGTACATGACTCCAATCAGAGCATCTTCTGGGAGATTTACAGGCTTTTTGCGCCAAACAGTAGTTACCAAATAATCATTATTCGGATCTTTATCTCTAGCATAGGGATCTAAGGCAGCATTTTCTTTATAAGCAACAATGATACGGTTAATATTTCCCGTTATTTGGCTGGGTTCTAAGCGAATTTGCCAATAACAACTATTGGAGGAAAAAAAGCCTAAACTTACACCAGCATCTCTAGCCGCTTCCACATTTTGCCGCATCTGCCACGACCAATATTCATCATGACCGACAGACAAAAATGCTTTGTGCAATAATAGCATCGACTTGCCACTGTAGGGATCTAAAGAATTTTCATGGGTATCAATATCAGTAGAATAGGTGACATCGTAGCCTTGACGTTCTAACCACCGCAACATGTTATATTCCCAGCCAGCGCTAGAAGTTCTTCTTTTGGGTTGAAAGTTAGTTAAAAATTCTCCTGCTCCCACTCCATAAGCAGCTGCACGGTTAGGACTAATAGCATAGGGACGATTAAAAGAAACTTTATATGCTTGTTTTCCACGACTGTTCCATCGATATAAGGACATTCCGCCCCAGTTGTTATACGCCTGATATGTCGTCACGCTCGATTGAAAGAGGATATCAGAAGCACGACTGTCATCACGAACAACAAAAATAATGTAGCTTTGTTTACCACTAATTCCAGTAGTTAGTTTTGCTAAATAAATACCACTTGTCCAAAAAGTAGAATTATCTGGATTATCGGAAATTTTTAATACGTAGGGATCTGTCCAATCACATTCAATTAAGCCAGTCGCTTGATCTACTATTGGTGGTCGCTGTTTTACTCCTTTGCGCTTAATTATAGGGGTGATTTGTCGTCCTCCTTTATTTCCATACCAACCCATACGAAAAATTTCTATTGTATAATTCGGCTCTTTTGTATTGACAAAAAACTTGATTTCCTCGCCACGATTTACACTTGTAAGCGAGGCATAACCTTCTATTTCTCGCTTAGTGGCAGGATTAGTTAGCTGCCAATGGGTTGTACCTGTTTTTAAGTTTTCAACGATAGTAGGATTTTTACGATGGTGTTTAGGTATATTTATATCAATGGCTTGGTTAGGATCTAGAAAAATCAATAGAGTAAGTATCAAAATTAAAAGTGCTACTGCTAGCACTTTTATTGTGTTGTTTAGCTTTTTTATCAAAACAATTATATTCCCTGTCATTTTGACTACTCAAGTTTGACCAACTTGATTGTGTCATTTTTATCAATAGGTAAAAAGTAAATAATTCTTAATTTATGCATATTAAATGAATTGTTTCTAAGTAAAATAATTAGATAAATAGTGTCAAAAAAACACAATTTTGCCAGAGCGATCGCCTGAGCAACTTCACAGCTTATACACAGCAAACAGCCCTGTGATAGCACTCATACATTTAAGATTGTTCTTGCCAAACCGAAGTAAATTAATACACCTAAGACATCCACTGCTGTAGTAATAAATGGTGCTGACATCAACGCTGGATCTAAACGCAAGAGGCGAAACAAAAACGGGAGTGCGGAACCGGAAACAGAAGCGAGAACCGAAATTGCTACCAGACTACTACCAACTGCGATCGCTACTTGTAAATTCTTTTGCAGAAAGAAAGCCCAGATCGTTGCGATCGCACCTAGCATGACTCCTAGCAACACACCCGCCAAACCTTCCCGAACAACTACTTGCAATGGTCCAAGGGCGCGAATTTCGTCGGTATTCATCCCGCGAATCACTACCGTGGAAGATTGAGCGCCGACATTACCACCAGTACCTGTCAACAGAGGAATAAACGCCGCCAGCACTACGACTTTTTGCAAAATATCTTCTTGGGATTTAATAATTGTGCCTGTAATGGTGTTGGTGATCAGCAAGACAAACAACCACACTACCCGTTTGCGAGCAATAGTCAGCAAATTTGACTGAAAATAACTATCGCCATCAGACTGCACACCACCACCCACAGCGTAAATATCCTCGGTGGTTTCCTCTTGGATAATGTCAATTACGTCATCAACAGTAATAATACCCACAAGACGATCTTCCCGGTCTACCACAGGGACAGCTAAAAAGTCGTATCTTTGGATTAATCTGGCTACTTCTTCTTGATCTGTATCTGTATTCACAGACAGCACATCACGAGTCATGATTTCGCCAACTGTTTGTTGTGGTTGAACTGTCACCAACTCACGCAGCGATAAAATTCCAGTTAAGCGCCTCGCTGCATCCGTGACATAAAGATAGTAAATCATCTCGCTAGCATTAGCTAAGGTGCGAATTCGCTCCAGAGTTTCCGCAGCCGTAAAATTTTCTTTGACAGAGATTAACTCCTGAGTCATGATTCGCCCAGCAGTACCAGCTTCGTAACCCAATAGTTGAGCTGTAGATTCTTTTTCTGCGGGACTAAGTTGTTCTAGCAGACGCTTGACGATTTTTGCTGGTAACTCATCAAATAACTTGGCTCGATCATCTGGTGACATTTGCTCGACAATCTCGCGAACTTCCTGACTTCTGAGTTCCTCAATCAATCGTTCTTGCACACTGTAATCAAGATATTCGTATACTTCGATCGCCTCATCTTTAGAAAGTAACCGAAAAGCGATCGCGTGCATTGCTTCTGGTAATCCTTCAATGGCTTCAGCAATATCTACAGGTTGTACAGGTACTAAAATGGCTTTAGCTCCACGCAAATCCCCAACTTCCAATAAACTTTGTAATTGCGCGCGTACTAAATCCCGCAATTCCCTGCGTGAAAAATCTTGAAGAACAGGAGACGTATTGTTTGGAGTTTGCATAGTTAAAAATCAAGGTGATGCGATAATCCAATTTGAATCAGGCTACCCCTAGTTGAGAGGAAAGTAGGAATCCGAAAAAACAAATTTAGGATTTTTTTCTCCTTTGGGCTAGGGTGGATGTAAACTTTTTATCTACATTTTTATAGTTTTTTATCTTGGCAACATTTAACTTGCATATTTTCAGGTTTGGTAAAAAGCGTCAATACCTCTGGTTGGATAAAACAAGGTGTAGTTTTGTAGGGTGCATTATGCCACAGGCTAACGTAGCCTACCATACAGGCTGTTAAATAGGGTTTGCTGAAAAACACGATAAAAGCCTTGTGTAATTAGAATTAATATCTCATTTCTGGAGATGTCTGGTACATGATTAAGCGTATAGCGATCGCATTAGCCCCCTCCTCGCTTGCGGGGAGGGGGTTGGGGGTGGGGTTCTATCTGTGCAACCAACCTACAATCTCTTCCACCACCCCATCAATTGCATTCAACACCTCCTCATTCCGAAACCGCACCACTCGCAACCCCAAACTCTCCAAAAAATCTTGACGAATTGCATCTTCCTCCTGAGTGTAGTCGTGAACCTCCCCATCCACCTCCACAACTAACCGCGCCTCACCACAATAAAAATCCACAATAAACCTATCAATTGTGTGTTGACGGCGAAACTTAAACCCTAAAAGTTGCTTGTGTCTCAACTTCTGCCAAAGTTTCTCTTCTGCTGGTGTAGGTTCGCGCCGCATCTGTCGCGCAATTGGTTTGAGTTTCTCCCAAAGTTCTAATGGAGTTTGCCAACCGCGTTTGCGAACCCCACCCCCTAGCCCCCTCCCCGCTTGCGAGGAGGGGGAATGAGAGTGAGATGAAAATGGTGAGTTGTCTTGCTGAGTCATTTGATGATTAAAGGCTAGCTGATTTATATGTGTTTATTTTTCCCAGTTATGCCTTCTCTCATCAATCCCAATCTCCAACTACGCTAAAATTTGGCAGCGA
This sequence comes from Pelatocladus sp., assembly GCF_059505505.1. Lineage (NCBI taxonomy): Bacteria > Bacillati > Cyanobacteriota > Cyanophyceae > Nostocales > Hapalosiphonaceae > Pelatocladus > Pelatocladus sp. Next base: position 70,170 of record NZ_JCACKS010000261.1, read on the forward strand.
GGGGTTAACGATATTACCAGAAATTTCTCAAATACAGGATTTGAGGGCGATTCTGAAGTTTTGAGTTTTGAGGTTAAACGTTCTAGTTTCAAACCTGAAATTTTGAGTTTTGAGGTTGAACGTTCTAGTTTCAAACCTGAAGTTTTGAGTTTTGAGGTTGAACGTTCTAGTTTCAAACCTGAAGTTTTGAGTTTTGAGGTTGAGCTTTGCTTGAAGTATTCAGCCGTCAACAGCTTTTATTTGCATCTTTGGCTTCTAGTGCCTTCCTTATTTACCGTAGATAAAAGATAAGGGACTTCCAATCTAATTTTTCCTACTATTCATACACAGTTATAACTAACTAGGGGTAGATTTAAATACCATGATTTTTCACTAATATCAGCAATTATTGATAATTAAGTAAGTAAGTATTATGAATGCAGAGATATCCGCAGTATGGGACAAAATCCAGGCAATGACGAATGGATTTATTGCCCTACTGCCCAATATCGTGCTGGCATTGATTGTCTTTGTAATCTTCTTCTTAATTGCTAGAGAAATTAAACGCCTAGTCAAACGCTTAACCCGCAATCATCGCTACGCCCGGAATTTAGGACTGGTATTAGGACGGATGGCACAGGGTACAACAATCCTAGTAGGTCTGTTTATTTCTCTATCGATTGTTATTCCTACATTCCAAGCAGGTGATTTGGTGCAACTGTTAGGGATTAGCGGTGTGGCTATTGGCTTTGCCTTTCGCGATATCTTACAAAACTTTTTAGCAGGTATCCTCATCCTTTTGACAGAGCCATTTCAAATCAATGACCAAATCGTTTTTAAAAGCTTTGAAGGAACGGTAGAAAATATTGAAACACGAGCAACTACTATCAGAACTTATGACGGTAGGCGGATTGTAATTCCTAACTCGGAATTATTTACTAATTCGGTGACTGTGAATACTGCTTTTGAAGATCGCCGACTCCAGTATGATGTCGGGATTGGCTACGGTGATGACATCGATCTAGCCAAGCAGTTAATGCTAGAAGCAGTGCATAGCGTTCCAGAAGTACTGAAAGATCCTGCGCCTGACGTGTTGGTAATGGAACTTGCCGAAAGTACCGTCAATATTCGTGTTCGCTGGTGGATTAAACCGCCGCGCCGTGCAGACGATCTGGCCTCACGGGATCAAGTGCTGTCTGCGATTAAGAAAAAGCTAGTAGAAAATGGAATCGATTTGCCCTTTCCAACACAGCAAGTCTTGTTCCACGATCAAACAGAGGAGACAGATGGCGATCGCTCCCGACAACGAGAAGGCTGGCCAGCACCTCAGCGCGAAGTACCAAAACCTGCTCGTATCAGCGATTCGCTCCGCCGACTTGCTCAAGTCCAAACCGCAAGCGATCGCACAAATTACCAAGATCACAACGGAAATAACGATGAAAAGTAAGAGAATTGGAAAAAATAGGGATCGGGGAAAACAAGTCAAAAGTCAAAAAGTTCTTAATTTTGTAGACGCGAAGCGGCTACTTACAGAAGTCGCTTACGCGCCTACCGCAGGTATTTTGAATTTTGAATTGATATTACCTGGGTAGGTCAAAATGAAAAACGTCAAATTAAGCAAATTTTGGGACACACTCCACTCTAGCTATTGGTTTTTGCCAGGAATAATGGCAATAGTAACAATAGGCTTGGCGTTTACGGTGCTAATGCTTGACCGTACAGGTAAGACTGAAATTGATTATTGGTGGATTTACACGGGTGGTCCTGATGGAGCGCGATCGCTCTTAGAAGTCGTTGCAGGTTCTATGGTGAGTGTCACTGCTACAGCTTTTTCAATTACAATTGTGGCACTTCAGCTGGCTGCTTCTAATTTTGGTCCCCGACTTCTACGTAATTTCATGCAGGATACGGGTAATCAATTTGTACTTGGTACATTCATCAGCACGTTCATCTACTGCCTACTAATACTCCGGACAATTCATGGAGAGGGGGATGGATATGAAGAATATCTGCCACAGATTGCAGTTACAGTTGGTATCCTATTAGCAATATTTAGTATCGGAGTATTAATATATTTTATACATCATGCCACAACAATTATTCAAGCATCGCATGTGATCGAGAATGTCAGTTCTGATTTAGACAAAGCCATTGAGCGGCTGTTTCCAGAAAAAATCGGACATAGTGAACCAGAACAAGAGCAAAAGATTGTGGAAATTCCAGCTTCATTTGAGGAAGAAGCTTACCCCATTCAAGCTAATGATACAGGTTATTTACAAGCAATTGATAACGAAGAATTGATGCAGATTGCCTGCAATCACAATCTGCTGTTGCATGTCAAGTTTCGACCAGGAAAGTTTGTTGTCAAAGGCAGTGATTTAGTTATGATATTTCCTGGAAAACTAGTTAATCAAAAACTTACCAAACAAATCAATGATACCTTTATTTTGGGTAAAGAACGTACCGAGCAACAGGATGTGGAGTTTCCGATCAATCAGTTAGTAGAAATTGCTCTACGTGCCATTTCTCCTGCGGTGAATGATCCATTTACTGCAATTCGCTGTATTGACAGACTGAGTGTTGGATTATCTCATCTGGTTCAAAGGAATTTTCCGTCGCCCTACCGCTACGATAATCAGTACAAACTACGGGTAATTGTGGAACCATTTAAGTTTGAGCAGTTAGTTGACAGTGCTTTTAATCAAATTCGGCAGTATGCACAGTCGGATACAGCAGTAACTATGCGTTTATTGGAAGCGATCGCCGTCGTTGCTAACTACACCCAGAATTCAAAATACCGAGCAGTTCTACACCGTCACGCAGATATGATTTTGCGGGGTAGTCATGAAATATTGTCAGAGGAACAAGACCGCAATGACGTCCAGGAGCGTTATTACAGAGTAATTAAAGCCTTAAAGCAGCATTGATAATTTACATGAGTAAAGAGAAATGAAGAGTACAAATTGGCAAGGTTATCGAGTTCTTGCCTGGATAGGACAGGCTCTACTAACATTGGCAGTGATCACAGCAGCAGTTCAGGGTAATTGGCTAAACGCCTTAGCTCTGACATGTTTTTTGGTTGTATCTTTTGTGTTTGTCACTAAAGAAGACCGACTACCAACATTGTTCGATTTTTTGTTTGTTCTTGCAGCATTATTAAATGCTGGAGGCTGGGTCTGGGACTTATTTTATATGCCAGGACCGTATGACGAAATTGTTCATGCTTATACTACTTTTGCCATTACTTTGGCACTCAGTTTTTTAGTTTACAGTTCTATGCTGAATATCTTTCGGCATCATACATTTTTGTATCTATTAACGATCACGAGTTTTGGCATTGCGATTGGAGCTTTATGGGAAATTACAGAATGGTCGGCTGGTAAAATTCTTTCTACTAAGATAATTGGCAGCTTAAATGATACTGTCGTTGATTTAATGATGGATTCTCTTGGCGCTGGACTAGCAGCTTTCATCAGTTTTTGGGCATTGCAAGAATGGACAAATAATCATGCACAAAGCCAAAATTCGCGAAGTGAATTATATAGATAAACAACAATATCGAGTAATTTCAATAGAATATTCTGATGGCACTAGAGCCTGCAACAAATGAAGTCGCAATTACAGAACAAATTAAGCAATTTCTTTTTGCACTTTCTATATTCAAAAAATTAACTTAATTTGATTGATGATTTTCCACAGTAATCGTCTTGCGCTTCCGATCTTTTTTGTGATCGTCTTGCCAGTTATTAAGTATATCATTAATCACAACTTCTTTAATCCAAATTTGACATACAATTACTAAAGGAACAGCGAGTAAAACTCCTATAAATCCAAAAAAGCTCCCAAAAACTACCACCGATACTAAAGTAATAGCTGGTAGCAGAGATACCTGACTTTCCATCACTAAAGGCACAATAATCAAGCTTTCAACCTGTTGAATGCCAAAGTACAAAGCTACGACTGCTAGGGCTTTCCAAGGAACATCACTCAAAGCAAGCAGCGCTGGTGGAATTACACTCAAGGTCGGACCAACATTTGGGATAAATTCTAATAATCCGGCTAAAACTGCATTTACTAATGGCAATGGTACTTTCAAAAGAGACAATCCAATATAACTCAAAATAGCAATAAACGACATTGTCATCAGTGTGCCTTTTATCCAACCCGTTAAAGAGGTTGCACACTTATTAAGAATTTCATGCACTCGCTGACGATAAAAAGCAGGAAATAGCAGTATAAATCCTTGTCGATATGGTGATGGATTAACCAATAGCATAATTGTCAGAGCTATAAACAACAATAATCCTAAAACAATCACCAGTGAGTTACTTACCCAGCGAAAAAAGTTGTTAATTAGCTGATTGACCCAACTTTGCAAACTTTGAGTTAGATACCTTAGACCACTAATATTTTCTAACCGTTGTTCTGGAATAAAATTATGTAACCAATTATTCCATAACCGTAATCTTTTTAATGCCATTGGCATAAAATTGTCGAATTGTTGTAACTGCTCGAAAATACGTGGTGCAATTAAGCTGTTCAGCATTTAAATCGAGCGAGCAATCTCGACACAGTAAGCAGTATAGCTCTCAAAAATCCTAGTTTAAATGCACATCAGCTTAAAGCAAAAAATCCCACTAATATGAATATTACAATCACAACTGATATCGCTACTGCCAATCCTCGTTTTAAACGAAACTTTTGGAAAAATTGCACCATTTGATTGAGGACTGTTGCAAAAACAATAGCGGCGAATACCAGCAAAATAATTTGCCGGATTTGCCACAAAATATAAAGTGATATCACAAGGGCGAAAAAACCGATTAATTGCCCAAAACGCATCCTTTTTAACAACCTCTTAAAGACTGATTTTTGTATAAAAGCGTTTTATTGATTGAATTCGCTCTAAGCGGTTAAAAATACGGGTAATTAGTTTTGAACCCATAATTGGTTTGCTGATCCAATCGTCTGCGCCTGCTGCAAATATGCGATCAACAGTATTTGCTTTGGCATGAGCAGTAATAAATAACACTGGTAATTCCCTCCAAAACGGGTCATTACGTACCATTCGGCACAGTTCTATTCCATTTACGTCAGGCATTTTCAAATCTAAGATCAGTAAATCGGGGGAAAATGCCGCCAGTACGTCCCAAAAACGATGTGGATCTTCCAGAGTAGCCAACTTCATTCCCCAAGGCTCAAGTAAATTCCGTATCACACTTAGCACTCGTGGATCATCATCTACAACCATAATTTTGGCTTCAGTAGTACCTATTGGTTGCAGTGCTTGGGTGACAAGCTCTAAGATTTGTTTGGCAGACATGGACTTGTGTAAAAAACCGCGTCCACCAGCTCGTGCTACTTCTAGGCGATCGCTAAAATTATTTCCATCTGTAAAAACTAATCCTGGTATTGGCGGTGTACGACTGGCTAATTGTGTTAGCAACTGCAAGTTGTCTTGAGTATGATCAGAAAAATTAACCTCAACTAACACCACATCAGGACTAGAAGATTCTATTGCACTCTTAGCGTCAGCAGTATTAATAACAATATCTACATGCATTCCCGCAGTTGTAGCCTCTTTAACCAACTGCTCAACTATTTGCTTATCCTTGCTCACTATCAATAGCACATTTTGCCGTTGCTCGCTGAAGATTTCCTCATCAGTTGCAGTTTTCTCTAACTCCTGTCGCAACTCCTTCACAAGTTCATGAAAAGATTGAGATAAGAAGCTTTGATTTATTGGCGTTTTACCCTGAAGTATAATTTCTATTTTTTCAGCCAATACCGAACCACGAGCAAAACCAAAACTTCCCAAAGAACCCGCCAGCTTGTGAGCTTCTTGTTCAGCATGAAGTCGCAGTTGGGAGTTAAGCAGACCCTCTTTGAGAGCATTACTTGCTTGCTCCAAGACAGTAAGGCGCGAACCAACCTTAGCTTTAAAATCTTCCCGCGCTTTGGCAACAGCTGCCAAAAAAATTTCTTGCTGCGTTGGATTTGACTCTTTTTCGCTTACCTGAGACTTTTGTTTTTGGGGATTAGGCTTGAGGTGATAGCCCAATCCGTAAACAGTTTCAATGAAATCATAAGTAGCACCTGCTGCCTTTAATTTCTGCCGTAAACTTTTGATATGAGATTTAATAGTATCGTCTTCAGGTGGATCTACATCAGCCGCCCAAAGATGATCTACAATTGCACTGCGGCTAAAGGTGCGCTGGTTGTTGCGTAAAAAAAGCTCCAGAATACTAAATTCCTTTGCTGTTACATGCAACGTTTTGTCCGCATAAGTCACTTCACAACTACTGGGATCTAGCCGCAAATTTCCCCATTCTAGAACTGGAGGTAAGGGAGAAGCTCCTCTGCGTCCTAAAGCGCGAATCCGAGCTGATAACTCTTGAAAGTCAAAAGGTTTAACAACATAATCGTCTGCTCCAGCATCTAAACCCATAACTTTATCAGTTCTGCTATCTTTTGCCGTTAGTAGCAGAATAGGCATTTGGTAGCCTTCTCGTCGTAGTTCCCGACAAAGGCTAATACCATCTAACTTGGGTAGGATGACATCGAGCAAAATCAAGTCATAGTTGCAAACAGTCACCAACTCCCAACCAGCTTCACCGTCAGCAGCAACATCCACTACATAATTTTGCTTGCTCAGAACTGTCGCCACCGCTTGAGCAAGCGAATCATCGTCCTCCACCAAAAGAATTCTCATGGAAATATTTGCTTTTAGCTGCACCCTCAGTGCTAATAAAAACCTCTACAACTAGGTTATATATCTATTTTGGCTGCGAAACATCTATCAATTGGTTGCTGTGCAGGATATCTTTGCTTGACTATTGACCAACAACCAGCAAAATCAAGCTAAAATTTAAAGTCTTTAGACAATTATCCTAGAATATAAGCGTACTTTTGTACTATTATGTTTGGTTTGCAACGGGCAATCAGTAGATAATATGGCGAGACCAATCGAGCGAATTGAACGGGATCTTGCAGCTTTAGAAGAGGCGATCGCCGCGATCGCTAAAGAACTCCAATCCACTTACACCAGTTATTTAAACACTTTGGGGCAAGCTGTACAGCAGCAGTTGATTTTGGCAACTTATCACCTGTGTACTCAGGGGTATTCGGAAAACTTTCTCAAATTAAGCTTGAATCAGCGACAAAATTTGCAGCAGTCGATCCGTAAGCTAAGTAAACAGTCAACTGAACAGTTGCTAGCTTTAGTAAATGGCGAGGAAGAAAAGCTACAACAGCCGCAGGACGAGGAAAGTGACAAACTCATCGAATGGGATCACGATGATCCTGAGATTATTTCTTTACAACAGACAACTGATTTTGAAAGTGAGGAAGACGAAGACGAGGAACAACAAGAAGATACAAATTTCTCCTCTTTACCTACTTATCCAACTTTCCCCACTTCTGCAAATCCGATAGAACTAGCAAAATGGCAACAGTTCCTAGAGAGAGCTACACAATATACTCTCAAAAGAATTTCTCATGAGGCTAATGTCCTCTTACAAAAAGCCAAAATCTTACCTCAAAAATTGCCAGAACCAAGTTTAGAAGCAATAGGTTCGGAAGCATCTGCGGAGATAGTACCAAGTCCACCCAATCTGATGAGCTTGGTGATCGAAATTGAAAATGAGGAACAATCACAAGAGTCTAGTTTGACACGGTTCATGGCTATTAATCTGCGTCTTGTCGAGATTGAATTTGCCGATACCAAACTTTCATCTGAGCGCAAACAGATTCGCAATATTTTAACCCAGTTGAATAAACTTGGGTTAGAGTATCAAAAAAGATTGCGGGAACTTTCAGTAGCCGAAGCGGAAGCAGCATGGCGTGCTAGTTGGTATGAAGATTAGTTTTTGTCCAAAGTCCAATTTTAAAACCAATGACCAAATAACCAATGACCAATAACCAATGACTATCGACAAACCAGACTGGATAAGATTGCAAAAAGCCTTAGCAATAGAAGAAGAACAGGGGTTTACTGATTTGGTGGGTAGACAATACCGCTTCAGCGAGTTTCTCACCTTAACTTTCGGCAAATTTCCGGCTAACTTACCAAATCATGAACGCCGCCGATGGCAACAACTGGCGGCTCAATTTTCTAATTATCCAAATCTGGGACTTGAAGATAGAAAAAACTTAATATTGGAGACTAGCAATTATCTTTATCAACTCGAACAGCAGGAAGAAGAAACCCTTACGCGAGGATACGGGGGACAGGGAAGACAAGCAGGACAAGCAGGACAAGCAGGACAAGGAAGCAATGTTTATTCCTCGTCTTCTGCTCCTAGATCTAAAAAACCAAATCCTAAATCTCCAATTGTCGCGGAGGTAAGTCGCACTTTAGCGCCAAAGCTGGAACAAAAATTAAAAGATTTACCGGAAATTGGATTACGAAAGGCGGAAAAGCTAGCACATCTTGGTTTATACAGTGTGCGTGACTTACTGTTTTACTATCCCCGCGATCATATTGATTATGCGCGTCAGGTGAGTATTAGTGAATTAGACGCTGGTGAGACAGTGACGATAGTAGCGGCGGTGAAAAGTTGCAATTGTCGTACCAGTCAAAAGAATCAAAAATTAACAATTTTAGAACTGGTACTGCGAGATAATACTGGCAAGATCAAAATTAGCCGTTTTTTTGCAGGTACGCGCTTTACTAGTCGTGCTTGGCAAGAAAGTTTAAAACGTCGCTATCCGGTTGGTAGTATTGTAGCGGCGTGCGGATTGGTGAAAGGAACTAAATATGGTCTAACTCTAGAAGACCCGGAACTAGAAGTTTTGGCTAATCCCGGTGATACGATTGAGTCATTAACTATTGGGCGAGTAGTGCCTATTTATGCGCTGACTGAAGGGGTGGGTGCAGATTTGGTGCGACAGGCGATGATTGCTGCTTTACCAACTGCGGCGCATCTCAAAGATCCCCTACCCAGTGGTTTAAGAGGGAAATATGGGTTGATGGAATTAAAAGATGCGATCGCCAATATCCATTACCCTTCAGATAGCGACAGTTTACAACATGCCCGTCGCCGCCTTGTCTTTGACGAATTTTTTTACCTACAATTAGGTTTATTGCAACGTCAGCAGCAAGCAAAGCAAATTCAAACTAGCGCTGTGCTTGCACCCAGAGGTGAATTATTAGAACAGTTTTATCAAATATTGCCTTTCAAATTAACTAACGCCCAGCAACGTGTTATCAACGAAATTCTCAACGATTTGCAAAAGCCAGTTCCTATGAATCGTCTGGTACAGGGTGATGTTGGTTCTGGGAAAACAATTGTCGGTGTAGTTGCTATCCTGGCTGCGATTCAATCTGGGTATCAAGCAGCACTCATGGCTCCTACCGAAGTATTAGCAGAACAGCATTATCGTAAGCTAGTTAGCTGGTTTAATTTACTATATTTACCAGTAGAATTACTGACAGGTTCTACAAAAACTGCAAAACGGCGACAAATTCATGCTCAGTTAGAAACAGGAGAATTACCTCTGTTAGTCGGAACTCATGCTTTAATTCAAGATCCTGTGAATTTTCATCGTTTGGGTTTGGTGGTAATTGACGAACAACACCGTTTTGGGGTGGAACAACGAGCGAAGTTACAGCAAAAAGGTGAACAACCTCATGTATTAACGATGACAGCTACACCGATTCCCCGGACGCTGGCGCTGACAATTCATGGCGATTTGGATGTGAGTCAAATTGATGAATTACCACCAGGACGACAAAAAATACAAACTACAGCCTTAACAAGTCAGCAGCGTCCCCAAGCTTACGATTTAATGCGGCGGGAAATAGTCCAAGGACGACAAATTTACGTAGTTTTACCCTTGGTAGAAGAATCAGAAAAATTGGATTTGCGATCGGCTGTTGAGGAGCATCAAAAGTTACAAGAAAGCGTATTTCCTGAGTTTCAGGTCGGGTTGTTGCATGGTCGCATGAGTTCTGCGGAGAAAGACGAAGCTATTAGTAAATTTCGCGACAACGAAATTCAAATCTTGGTTTCTACTACTGTTATAGAAGTCGGCGTTGATGTACCAAATGCTACAGTGATGCTGATAGAAAATGCGGAACGTTTTGGCTTGTCGCAACTGCACCAGCTACGTGGACGTGTTGGTCGAGGTGCAGTACAATCCTACTGTTTACTAATGAGTAGTTCTAGAAGTGCTGATGCTCAACAACGACTAAAAGTATTGGAACAATCCCAAGATGGCTTTTTTATCTCCGAAATGGATATGCGCTTTCGTGGCCCCGGGGAAGTACTGGGTAAGCGTCAATCAGGCGTGCCAGATTTTACCTTAGCGAGTTTAGTGGAAGACGAAGAAGTACTAATACTAGCGCGACAAGCTGCGGAAAAAGTAATAGAAATAGATGCAACTTTAGAGCGTTGGTATTTGATGAAGGAAGAATTAAAGTATCGGTATGAGCGGTTAATGGGGGGAGCAATTTTGACTTAGGAGGGGATTGGGTAAGAGATTTTTAGGATTTAGGGTAATATATATGTAATTTTTTGCAATATCTTCAGCAGATCAAAAGCTTTACTTGGCTGTGATCTGCAAATAATTTTCTAAATCTTGGGTGCGTTGTTTAGTAAGTCGTTCCAAACATTGATTGCGAAAAATTTCGTAACCTGTCCCACCACGAGATTCGTAGACTTCAAAATCACAAGTGTTATCTCGAAAGACTATCCATGCCTGTTGTCCTTTAATCAATAGTTGCTTTGGCTCTCTTTTAATATTTACAAGGACTTTTTGGTAAGTTTGATTGAGTTTTTTGTCTGCGGCTGCATAATATTGTTGAGAACAATACTTCAATTCTGGTGTTGTTATTGCTTTAGAGCAGTTAATTACTGGCTTTTGGGTGATCGCTGTGGTTGGTTTCGCAAAGCTAGGAATAACCAGGATTGATAAAAATGCGATCGTAGACAAAATTAAAGCAATAAATAATCTTTTATACATACTTTGTTGATGAAAAATCAAATATTACTTGATTTATTTAATATATTATTTCAGTTATGTTACTTGATTTCAAGTCAAATTATTTACAATTGTCTTTTGCCCTAGTACAGTGGGCGCGTAAATAAACAGACCGTTTAAAACAGCCCAAAAGCCTGTTAATCCATTAACATAAGTGCTAAGGGGTCTAAACGCACATACCACGGCATAGGCCTATCTTTGAGTGTTGCCCATTTTTCCTTAAAAACTTCTGCTTGTAGATGGTAATCATGGAAAGTACTGGGAGAGGAATGCAACTTCAAGAACAACGTCATCCGGTGCGGTGTTTCAGTTGCTCTGGCTAGCCAACACCTGAAAGTATTATTTTGATTAGAGTCATTGCTAAAGGTGATGTGATGGGCGCGAATGCCGATGTGGGATAATTCATCGGGGATAGTTTCAACCACCTGTAGATTACAACCCCAGTCCACAGCTTCTATTTCCCCAGACTCTACTGCTATAGCAGTAGAGAAATTTTTGCAGCCTGTTAACTGAGCAGCTGTAACTGTAGAAGGTCGCTCAAACACATCATATCTCTTACCATGCTGAATGATTTTGCCATCTTCCATTACCAACAGATTTGGACAAACTCGGTAAGCTTCTTCCATACTGTGTGTCACAAACAGGGTGATCCCTTGGTAATCAGCGAGGGTTTCTATCATCTGTTGTTCTAGTTGACTACGCAAAAACGTATCAAGCGCGGAAAATGGTTCATCTAATAGTAATGCTTCTGGTTGACTAGACAAAGCCCGTGCGATCGCTACCCGTTGCTGTTGTCCTCCAGAAAGTTGACTTGGATAGCGATCGCCAAAACCCGACAATTGCACATCAATTAATTTCGATTCTACTTGCTGTTTAGTAGCATTTGCAGACATCTTCTGAGGTAAACCAAAAGCAATATTTTGTGCCACTGTCATATTAGGGAACAGAGCATAATTCTGAACTACAAAACCAATGCGACGTTCTCGACTAGGAACATTAATACCTCGTTCCGAATCAAACAGCACCCTACCATTCAAAATTATCTTGCCTTTGCTTGGTGTCTCAATGCCAGCGATGCAGCGCAAAATCATACTTTTACCAGCACCGGAACTTCCCAGCAAACCTAAAGGCTGATGATCCGCACTGAAGGAAACTTTTAAATCGAAGTCAGGAAGTATTTTTTCGATATCTACAATTAGTCCACTACTCGAAGATTGTGTAGCTAACCCAGATAATTCACTCCCTTGTCCCCCGTGTCCTCCGTGTCTTCCTTGTCCCCTTTTTCTCCTTTCCCCTCTTCTATTTTCTTGCCAATAATTGACAGCAACTATTCCAGATAGAGAAATCACCATAATGGCGATCGACCAGAACCAAGCTTCATCCATCGCCCCTGCTTCCACGGCAAAATAAATTGCCATGGGGATTGTCTGTGTTTGTCCGGGGATGTTACCAGCTAGCATTAAGGTAGCACCGAATTCACCCAAGGCACGGGCAAAAGCTAAGGTTGTTGCTGCCAAGATACCAGGAAATGCCAAAGGTAAACTAATACGCCAAAAAATAGTTGATTCGGTTGCACCTAGAGTTCTGGCTACTCGCAAGAGATTTTGATCAATTTGTTCAAAAGCTCCTAATGCAGTTTTATACATTAGTGGTAGAGAAACTACTGTGGCTGCGATCGCTGCACCATACCAAGTAAAAACTATGCTGAAGTCTAATTGCAAACTCTCCATTAGTTTTCCCACCGGACCATTTTTACCAAAAAATACCAGTAGGATGAAGCCAACTACTGTCGGGGGTAAAATCAAAGGTGCAATTAAAATACCTTCAATTAATGATTTACCTTTGCCACGATATCCGGACATCCAGTATGCAGTCGCAATGCCAAGAAAAAAGGTGATCAAAGTTGCAAGTAAGGATGTTTTCAGCGATATCCAAAGGGGAGATAAATCTTGTGGCATAGTTCTAAAAGGCAGGGTGCAGGAACAAGAAATTAAGGCAAGATAAAACCGTATTTTTGTAGGACAGTTTTAGCTTGCTCACTGGATAGAAATTGGAGAAAATCTTTTGCTGCTTGCATGTTTTTAGTTCTTTTTAAGACTGCTAATGGATAGACAATCGGAGAGTGATATTTTTCATCAGCAGCCACGACGACTTTGACTTTTTTGGAGATTTTGGCGTCAGTCTGGTAAACCAAGCCTGCATCAGCATTACCACTTTCAACTGCTGCTAAAACTTGGCGTACATTGTTAGCATAGACAAACTTGGGTTTGATTGATTCGTAAATGCCCAATTTTTTTAGGGCTTCTTCTGCATATTGTCCAGCAGGAACACTTCTTGGTTCGCCAATAGCAATTTTCTTGATCTTGGCATCTTTGAGGTTGTTAAAGCTGCTAACACCTGTGACATTCTGTGGCACGATCAAAACCAAACGGTTTTTTGCTAAAATTCCACGAGTACCTGGAACTAGTTGTCCCGATTTTTCTAAGGTGTCTACCTGCTTCTTGCCAGCAGAGATAAAGACATCTACAGGCGCTCCCTGCTGAATCTGTTGCAGCAAAGCACCAGAAGCTCCAAAGTTATATTTAATGTTGACATTCGGTTTTGTTTGTTGGTAGTCACTCTTAACTTCTTCCATCACATCTTTCATGCTGGCAGCAGCAGACACAAGTAACTCAGTGTTTGACTGTGCTACTACAGAAGAAGAAGAAATAAATTCTAAACCAACTGCTAAAATCAAGCTAGTCAGTGCAATACCGAAAAATGTTAAAAATTGTTTTCTTTTCATTTACAAATCACACTTTTAGTGGAAATATTTCTGGTTAGAATTAAAAGTTGGTATAATATTACCAACTTTATCAGGCTTTACCAATTTAATTGGTAAAGCCTGATACTAAATAATCTCAATCCCTATTAGCATTATTAAGAAGGCGATCACACACCGTAAGCCACGCAGACATGCTGGCAGTTTCTAACGATAACCAATTGATAAGTATTTAGTAACCCTGTCAAGGTGTAACCAGCTTGACAGGGCTAAAGTCAAAATATAATATGTTGCAGCATTCTTATACTTTTGAACGTTGAATTTTGAATTTTGAATGCTCTTGGTTTTCGGCTCCTTCTAAGGGTAAGAAAACTGTTAAAATCTCTCCATAACGGGGACGTTCACGCACAATCAGTTTTCCACCAATCGCTTGAAACAAATGCTTTGTTGCATTAAGGTTCAAGCTGATTGTACCTGTTTCTGGTTGGAACATCAGTAATTGACCAAGAGCTTTGCGAATTGGTGGTGTACAGGTTGATACAGTTGATGCATCACTGTCTCCCACTTGAGGTAGAGGCAGTAATTGCAACTTTAGTTGATCGCCAGCAGGAATGACTTGTACTTGAATATGGCTACCAGAAGGCAAGTTACGGGTGAAGTTTTCCATTAAACCTGTGAGAACTCGATCAAGCATGGTAGGATTACTAACAACAGTTGGCAAATGCTGGGGTAATACTACATCTAGCTTCAAGTTACGTCGATTTGCTGCTTCTTGCCAACGCGGAATACTCCCCTGCAACACCTGCTCTAGACTCATTGCAGTCAATTGCGTACTCGTAGCTTTATCTGTAGCAGAGGTTTCTAGTTCTGCTGCTCTAAACAGCAATTCCATCCTGTCAATTTGCTCTGTACATTCGCGATCAATAATTTTCAATCGCTTAATGACGTTGGCAGGTAAATCCTGCTGTTTCAGCAATAGTCTAGTAATAGTGCGAATGGTTGTTAAAGGAGTACGGACTTCATGAGCAAAAGCTTGCAGCATTTCCACATCAGGTTTCGCTGATGAGGGGTGATGAGAATGAACCTCAGTTTTTTGACTTCGTTCACCATTTCCTTCTACTGCTTCCTTAGTTGCAGTTTCCCAGCCTTTATTTTCTTGTTCTGGTAATTCTGTGAGCAACAATTGGCTAAACTGCATAACCATGCGATAATCCGGGGCAGTAGGGTAGTAGTTTTGTACCGTTTCTTCTAGTTCAGCAAATAAATCAGGATTGCTCAACATTACCCTAGCGCTCAACGCCCGCCACGCATGCTGTATGACTTCTGAATCAAAAGAAAATGAGAATGCTTTTTGACCGTTTTCTTCTGTTAATACTAAAATTAATCTAAATTTTGTTGTAAAAATTAGACAGAACTGTTCATTTGCTAACGGATCAGTTTTTAGCAGAGGTAAAATTGATTCATTGCAAATAGTTGCATTTGCTGCGATCGCAACTTCTTGATCAGACATCTGAAATGGCATTAGTGCCAAAGGATTAAATGGTTCTGCTGTAAAAGTTATTGACTGAAAACTTGCACTTAACTTAGGATGATCAAACAAAGGTGCTGGCGCAGCTAAAACCAATCCTTGTGTTACATCTATATCAATCGTTTCTAAGGCATTTAATAGCAACTGTTGTGTAGCCGCCACGCAGAAGCGCCACTGTTGTTGAGCCTTAGCAGATGAACAAAAACCCATAGTTGATTGACTATCGGCTAATACTTCGCTCAGACTAGGCAAAATCCATTTGTACACAAGTATTCACCCCTTAGTTCAACAGCGACATCCAGCGTTTAAGGCAGAGTTTTGACTTTCACTACTTTTTCACTGTTACTTACGAGGTTATCGATATTTGCGCCATAACGAAAGTCGTATAACCGAACAATACAGGCGCAATACCCGTTGATAATTAGTCAATAGTCAACGGTTAATAGTTGGTGATTATTTCTCATCTCCCCAAAATAACCTCTCTATTGATAGATCAGCTGCTTACACCTGAGAACGATGGAAATCTTCTCAAAACAAGGCAAAACATTATGTAGTAAGCACAAACAAGCTTATGAGTAAATTTTTGGAGGAGTACAAAATGGTTGTGGGGAAAAATCAACGTGCAGTTGGAGTCTTCTCTAACCGTAGCGCAGCTGAACACGCGCTCACAGAACTTAGAGATGCTGGCTTTAACATGAATAAAATTTCTGTAATCGTTAAAGACAGCGATCGCACTGGTGATGTTGCTGGTGTTGACACACAAAAACGTGTTGGTAATAAAGCCGATGAAGGAGCTACTGCGGGAGCAGTTACAGGTGGTATTTTAGGAGGTTTGACGGGATTACTCGTAGGTTTGGGTACTTTAGCTATTCCCGGTGTTGGGCCAATTCTACTAGCAGGCGAATTAGCCACAACCTTAGCTACAACTGCTGCGGGTGCTGGTATTGGTGCAGCAGCTGGTGGCTTATTAGGCGCATTAGTTGGCTTGGGAATCCCTGAAGAACGAGCTAGAGTTTACAATGAACGCGTTTCCCGTGGTGATTATCTAGTCATGGTAGAAGGTACAGAAGCAGAAATCCGTCGCGCTGAAAGTATTCTCAGAAATCGGGGGATTGAGGAGTTTGGTATCTACAATGCACCAGATGTTACTGATGCTCACGGTGGTTATGTAAATCCTGCAACTTCTGGGATTGATACTACTCCTACTTATGATCGTACAAACGTTGCTGACAATGACCCCAAAGTAATTATCGTTGATCGTCGTGATAATACTCTCTAATTGTAACTCCCCAGGTAGGACTGTAAGGATCATTCCATTGAGAGAAGAATTATGG
>NZ_JCACKS010000262.1:0-29313 GCF_059505505.1 Pelatocladus sp.
TTCTCATGATGTAATCTCTTTGTACTTCAATTTGAAGTGCGGAATGTGGGTTACTGCTGAATACAAAGACGGAATTCTCAACCTGACTCTGCCTAAAACTGAAGCAGAAAAGAACAAAGTAGTCAAAGTGAATCTAGAAGGTTCTGGTGTGTAATAACTTGTCATTAATCTTGTGATTTAAATACCTATTGTGTGAGTTTGTGTGATCTAAATTTTAGCTTGATTGCTTTTATGCAATCAGGCTTTTTTTGTGTTTAAGTACCTCACCAATTATCCCGCCTGCGATTTAAATCGCAGTTTCACAGCTAAAGTCTGCTTAAGCAGACTGTTTGATTTGTTTGAGTCTTATTAAGACAACTTGTGTTATTGGCTAAGGGTTTAAACCCTAATCCTTTCAAGGTGTAATGTAGAATCATTGCAGATGGAAAGCAAGTATTAAATTCATCCGGGAATCTTCTATGAGAGTTGCAGTTTTCAGCAGCAAGTCTTATGACCGTGAGTTTTTGGATGCAGCAAATGCAGCAGTCCAAGCAAATCATGAGTTTGTTTACTTTGATACCAGACTCAGCCCAAAAACTGCTTCTCTGGCGGTTGATTTTCCAGCAGTTTGTGTGTTTGTCAATGATGATGTGGGTGCTGAGACTCTGGAAATTTTGGCGGAACAGGGTACTCGTTTTATTGCACTACGGTCTACTGGGTTCAACAATGTAGACCTGAAAACAGCCGCAGAATTGGGAATTAAAGTGGCGCGGGTGACGGTTTACTCTCCGTTTTCTGTGGCCGAACATGCTGTTAGTTTGGTTTTGATGTTGAATCGCCGCCTGTATCGTGCTTACAATCGAGTTCGGGATGATAACTTTTCTCTAGAAGGACTGTTAGGATTTGATTTGCATGGTAGCACCGTCGGCATTATTGGTACAGGCAAAATCGGGATGATCTTTGCTCAGATTATGGGGGGATTTGGCTGTCATTTGCTGGGGTACGATGCTTTTCCTAATCCCAAGTTTGAAGAGATAGCTAATGCGCGTTACGTGCAATTATCAGATTTATTTGCCAACGCAAATATTATTTCCTTACACTGTCCTCTCATATCGGAAACATATCACCTAATTGACGCAAGTGCGATCGCTCAAATGAAGCCTGGTACAATGCTGATTAACACTAGTCGAGGTGGGCTAATTCATACCAAAGCGGTAATTGAGGGGATCAAGTCTGGCAAGATTGGTAATTTAGGTATTGATGTATACGAACAAGAAGATGATCTGTTTTTTAGAGATTTATCTAATACTGTAATTTTGGATGATGATTTTCAGCTATTGCAATCATTCCCAAATGTTGTGATTACAGCCCATCAAGCGTTTTTTACTCGTAATGCTCTCAGTGATATCTCTAGTACAACAGTTGCAAATATCACGGAGTTTGAGCAGGATCATCCTTTACAAAATGAAATATCCTATCAAAAGTAGGGAACCTGATATCTTGCACCAACCCTAGGGATATGGCGTAGGTGCAAGATATCAGGTTCACTGAATTTGTGATCTAACGACATAAGTTGATGTCCTTACGACACAAGTTAATGTCCTTACGACACAAGTTAGTGTCCCTACAACACAAGTTAGTGTCCCTACGACACAAGTTAATGTCCTTACGACACAAGTTGATGTCCTTACGACAACAAGTTTTATGGCTACACCGTAGCCTTTTCTCATAAATTTTGTTGGTTCACAGTTGAGAAATCAGATCCCCGACTTCTACCCTCCGGGAAGCCACCCTACGGGTGTCTACAAGAAGTCGGGGATCTTGTTGAGGATCTTGTGTCCAGATGTATTAACCCACACCCAAATAATACATAAACCGCTCGCGTAATTGTTCCACGCTCAAATTCTGAGTCCAGTATTCTATCAATGCATGACCAAAAGCCTTAGCATTTTGATCAGGTGAGCCGGAGTTTTCCAATAACAATGGCCACAAAGCTAATAAATCAAACTTCAGCGTTTTATCGGTACTCAAGAGTAAAAATAAGTCATATCCCATCTGCAATTTACCAATCACAATTGGTAACTGTTCGGCGGGGATTTTCTGTGCAAGCAGATTTGCCAAAGTGGGAGATCCAGTTGAAAGGGTGGAAATAAATTGCAGAATTGGACTTTTGAGTAATGCAGTCAATCCTTGAGTTGTTGCCATCTGGAAGGTGTAGTGGTCGATAATTTTAGCAGCAGCAACAGTCCTAGCCTCTAGGTTACGCAAAAAACGAGCCAGACGCAATTGCTTGGCTGGTGCGATCGCATCAATTAACACTAAAGATAAAGCATCTATCCCCCACGCACTGCGACCTGTGTTACTGTCTCCTGTCACCACAGGCAAAACTCGGTTACAAAAATCACCCAACTGTTGCGCGCGGTACTGCGTTGCTTCCCGAATTGCCACTTCTTTTGGTCGTTCTCCCCATTGCCAATCATAGGGGGGTTGCCATTCGCGAATCGGACGCAGGCGATCAACTTGAGTAACAATGGCAATAGCAGGCAAGTCTGCAACTTCTTCTTTCATGTCTTGCAAAAAGTCCACATCCATTTGCAGAGCCGGATCAAGGGCTGGGGTGACGAGTAGCAGCAAGTCTGCATTACTAGCATAATCAAGCACGAGTGTTCTTAAGTCATTACGGTTCACTTGTTCGTAACCAGGCGTATCCCAAAGGTTTAAGGTTGCGCCTGCTGGTGCTTGCCAGTGATAATTCTGTATTTTATCGGTGCTAGGTAATACATCAACTTCAGCTAAATCTGCCTGAAATAGGGTATTAATCAAACTGCTTTTCCCGGCTCCAGTTCGTCCTACTAATAAAATATTTACAGGTTTTTGCTCGACTACTTCGACAGGTTCGGCTTGTTCTAGGATTTCTCGCAAAGTTTGGGTTTTGGTAGTAGCGGGAGGTGCTGGAATAACAGCAGATTCGACAACAGGTAATTTACCACTATAAAGAGCGATCGCTTGCTGACACAAATTTCTTAGTGCTGCTTCCCTTAACAATTGGCTTAAATTCACCAGGAGTTGCTGATTTGCTTGGTTACTATAACCTTGACTGGCTCGGTTGGCGATCGCTGCGACTGGGTTAAATAGCCATTGCGCCAAGTTCCAAGCCCGTAATAGTTTCTTGGCTGAAGGTTCCAACTTCTGGTAAATTTCATAAGCTTGGAATGCTTGCCCAACTGTAACTTGATTCAGAGCCGGAGATAACTTTTGCATCCACTGATCCATTGCATCTACCGTACCTCGAATCAAGGTATAAGCTTGAGGAACATAGATATTCAGCAGAGGATACTTAACTTCTGGATAGTAAATATTGGCAATAGCAACAACAACAGCTTGACAACGCTGCCAAAATGTTTGCCAGTCTTCCCAAATCGGGCGATCGCTCCCTGATGCTTGCAGTATTTCTTGGAGTGCGGCTTCGGCTCGCTTGGTGGCATCAGTTTGCTCTGAAGGGATTATATCACCTGTGGCAGACTCTAGTTCTTTGCTCACCTCTGCCATCACAGATTCTACTTGAGCGATCGCAGGGCGAGTCCATTGTACCAGCAGCCAACGCCAGCCCACAAACACTAGGATGAACACACCCCAAATCCAATTCAGCCCCCACTCGTGAATTTGCAATCCCGCCGATACCAGTAAAAAAGTGATGATGGTTGCGATGGGTGTTGCTAAGACGAGCCATTGCCAAAGTTTTAGTCGCACCATTGCCCTATACCTATCCAAAGTGGAGCTTTTGTATACTATTTATGGTATCTAATTGCGATCGCACCTCCAAAACAGCAAAAATTATTGCAAATAATAGAGACGATATTGGTCTATAAATTTCCCAGTATGGAGATTGAGGAGATACAACAAATGTTTGGATTAAGTGAGTTGAAGCAAACACGAGTATATCAGCAAGCTTTTGCAGAAGGCGAACAGAAAGGAAAACAGGAAGGAAGACAGGAAGGAAGACAGGAAGGAAGACAGGAAGGAAGACAGGAAGGAAAGTTGCTTGCTGTACCACCAATGTTAGCTGCTGGGTTAACTGTGGAGCAGATAGCACAGGCTTTAGGTTTAACTGTAGATGATGTTAGACAAGCTGCACAACAACAACCTTCTCAGTAAGCAAGGGAATATGCGCCCGACTTTTTCAAAAAGTCGGGAACAATTGATAACTGATAACTGATAACTGAATAAAAAGCTCAATCAATCACACTATCCATCGGCAAAAACTCTTTCAAAGCTTCCGCTTCACTAGCTTTAACTACAGGAACAGATGAGGATTGGGAATTTGCTGGAGCAAATAATTGTTCTAGATGGTTCAAACTTGTCAAACTACCGCACAATAACAATTGATCTTGAGCTTGCAATTCCATCTTGCCATTGGGGAAGCGAATAAACTTGCCATCGCGGCGCATTGATTGCACTTGCACCCCAAATTGTTGGCGAATCTTCAAATCTGCCAAAGTTTTACCCAGCATCGGACAATCAGCATTGACTATTACCCACTGACAAGCGCTATTGTCACCGGGAACAGTCGCTTTCCCAAGGGCAAATTCTTCTAAAGCCGCTAATTCCTCGCCTGAACCCACCACCAACAAGCGATCGCCTTTTTCTAATCTGGTAGTAGCATCGGGATAATCTACTTCTTCCCCACTGGCGCGGCGAATAGCCATCAAACTTACCCCAGTTAAGTAGCGCATATCGGCTTCTTCTAAAGTCATACCAATTAAGGGTGAAGTTTCTGGTAGAGAATACCAACGGTTATTTAAGTCTTGAGTCGCCCGTCGCAAATGACGGGAAACTTGGAAAGCTGATTGTTCAGGACGCAAATCTAAATAATGACGGTTGCGGATTTCTTGCATTTCTCGCTGTACAACAAGACTTGAGAATCCCGCAGCATTTAATATATAAGTTGCCATTTCTATACTGGCTTCAAATTCTGGTTGCACTACTTCCCTTGCACCCAGTTGGTAAAGAACTTCAATATTTTTATCGCTGGTGGCACGCACTACTACGTCTAAATCAGGAGATAATTCTAAAGCGCGTTTGAGACTAAGCCGGATACTCATGGGATCAGGAAGTGCGATCGCCATTCCTTTAGCTTGACTAACCATCGCAGTTTCTAAAACGTAAAAACTCACACAATTTCCATATACATAAGCCACTCCCGCCTCACGTAACTCTTGAATTCTACTTTCAGATTGGTCAATCACCACTACAGGTAAGTTGTGTTGCTGTAACAATTTCACCAAATTTTTACCGACTCGCCCGTAACCACAAACAACAACATGGTCTTTTATTGGTAATTCATCGGCTACTTCCAACGGCTTACCCTCGCCACTAAAATAGGGCTTTAGCCAAGGCATTGATTCTAGCCAATCAAAGACAATCGGTACTAAGCGTAATACAAAGGGAGTCAGGACTAATGTTACTGCTGTTGTTCCCAAAATCAGTAAATATATGTGCCGAGAAACTAATCCTAAAGCCTGTCCTTCACTGGCTAAAACAAAGGAAAATTCCCCAATTTGTGCCAGTCCAAACCCAGTAATTAACGCCGTCTTCAGAGGGTAGCCAAACAGTTTAACTAGAGGTGTGATAATCAAAAATTTACCAATAAATGCGATCGCCACTAGCCCCAAAATCAATTCCAGGTTATGCCACAAAAACACTGGATCGATTAACATTCCAATTGAAGCAAAGAACAAGCTCGCAAAAATATCTCTTAGTGGTTCTACATAAGTCAGGGTTTGATCGGCATATTCTACCTCCGAGATCATTAAACCCGCAACAAACGCCCCCATTTCAATTGACAACCCTAAATATTCTGTCAATAGGGCAATTCCCAAACACAGCGCCACTACTCCTAATAAAAATAACTCTCGGCTTTCTGTACGAGCTAGCATCCGCAACAAAGGCGGAATGATCCACTTACCAGCAATCACAGCACCCGCCGCAAACAAGCCAATCAGCGCCAAAGCTGTGAGTACCGCCATCACAATCGATTCCCCTGGTTGGTGCAAAGCTGGCAAAACTGCCAACATTAGTCCCAGAGCCAAATCCTGCACCACCAAAATTCCCAGCATCACCTGTCCGTGGGGTGTTTCTGTCTCGTTGCGTTCCATCAAACATTTGAGGACAACTGCTGTGGAAGACAAAGACAGAATCGCCCCTAAAAATACGCCCTTCGCTGGTAAAGTTCCCCAAGCCCCTGTTAAACCGCACACCAAAACAGTAACTGCGATTGTCAAGGTAATTTGCAGTCCACCTCCACCGAGGGCGATCGCTTTGACTTTTTTGAGTTCCGCAAAGGAAAACTCCACCCCCAAGGCAAATAACAAAAAGGCAACGCCGAACTGTGCTAGAGTCTCTACTTGAATTAATTCTTTAATTAGCCCTAGTCCCGACGGGCCAATAACAACCCCCCCAATCAGATACCCCAGTAAAACAGGTTGTTTTAAAAGCGCCGCCAACAGTCCACCACAGGCGGCGACAGCGAGAACTGAGACTAAATCAACAATTAATCTAAAATCTTCTTGCACAAGTTTTTCAAAGAACTATTAAGACCTATTTACAATCAGCATACAAAAGTTTGATATGGCTGTGGGGAATTCCCCAGTAAATGAAATAACAGCTTTGAACAGGGTTTTATTATAGTTACCTTCGACAAATTTAAATACGCATAAACAATAAAAATTGTCAAGCATTGATTGTTATTGTTGTAAGATCTCAATTATTTTCACTATGACTTCTTCTAGTTTTTCTGGTTTGAGTTGACCTGCTTTGTAGAGAATGATTGATTCATCAGCCGTGAACAAGCGTAAGGGGCGGATATTACTAATTTGATTGAGTCCACCTGTGCAAAAGTCGCTATTATCAATGTTAATAACATATTCATCGCTCAGTGTTTGACTGGTAATTTGACAGAGAATGAGGTCATTACCGCGAAGATTAACAACAATTACAGCAGGTCTACGTTTAGCTTGGGTCAAGTTGGAGAAAGGGAACGGGACAATCACAACATCACCTTTTACAAATCCTGCCATGCAGCCTCTTCTTCAGGTTTCAGCCAGTCTTTTTGTAGTGAAGATTCACTTAAGAGGGTTATTTCTAGTTTCTCTTGTTGACGCTTATTTTGCAAAAACTGAATAAAATCTAACACTTCTTGTAAGAGAGGTTCCGGTACTTTTTCAATTTCTTGTAGCAGTTGTTCTTTAATAGTCATAGTAGGTGAGTCAATTACAATTTGATGTATTATTATTGTTGATTGCTATAAGATTTTAGTAGTTACAATTTCTCGTAATTATCTGGCTCTACATCAGATACTTTTTTTAATGCTACCTCTCGGCGCACATCCTTAACCAGTTTTGCTGATGTAGCTTCTGTTTTTCTTAATAAAAAATTAATCAAAATTTACGTAGAGTTTGTAAAACAAATTTACTGCAACCAAAGCCGTTTTAGCTCTACTCAAGTCATCAAGTAAAAATTAATACTAATGCAGAGCTAGCACTTGACAAGTCACAAATATTACACTAGTAATGTGTTGTCTCATAAAATTTGCTGTCGGAAGGTAGAAACACTACAGCCTGTAAAATAGTCTGTTGTTCATCAGCAGATAGGATTTTTTGTATCTCTTATGACTACCGTAGATCGCGCTCAAAAGTTGTTTACAACATCTGTGTCTAATTTGCAAGTTAACCGTCTTGTTGGCAGAATGGTAGCCGGGATGTTAGCTACTTTCCCTGTAGCCTTAGCACTACCCGCAGAGGCTTTACAGGTACGGATGACTCCAGCTAATCCGAAATTGGGGGATACTTTATCGGTTTTCATTAATGTAGATAATCCTGGAACTGGTGCGAGTCCAGTAGTCACCTCTGGCGATAAAACTTACCCAGCGTTTAAAATTACTCCTAATCAGTATCGGGCTTTTATTCCCACCACACCATTACAAGACGGTGGTAAAAGAACAGTTCGCGTTTCTGGAGATGGTCAAGTACGGAACTTATTAGTGCTGGTGCGCGATCGCAAGTTCCCTGTACAACGGATTAATTTACCCCCAGGTAAAGCAGGAGTACAAGCTACAGAATACGAACTCAAGCGTGTCGCAGAATTTAAAGCTTTGCAAACACCGCAAAAATACTGGAGTGGCATTTTTACTAAACCAAATGCAGGGCGAATTTCCACAATCTATGGTGTACGTCGCTACTATAATGGTAAATTTGCTAAAGATTACTATCATCGCGGTGTTGACTACGCTGGTTCTACGGGTTCACCTGTAGTTGCTCCAGCAGCTGGGCGAGTCGCTTTGGTAGGAAAAGTATCGCAAGGTTTTCGGGTTCATGGTAACGTCGTTGGTATTGATCATGGTCAAGGGGTGACAAGTATTTTTATGCACCTGAGTCGCATTAATGTCAAAGAAGGCGATATTGTTAAACCCGGTCAACTTATTGGCGCAGTGGGTTCTACAGGTGCTTCTACAGGCCCTCACTTGCACTGGGGATTATATGTCAACGGTCAATCTGTTGATCCAACACCATGGCGATATCAAGAATTTAAATAATAAATAATTGTGTATTATTTGCTCAGATTGGGCAAAATAAACTGGATTGGTACCGTCCCTCTTTGCTTGGGTAGCTTATAAAAAGATGAGCATTATGAGTATAGAAAAAATTGTGCAACAGGCTCTCCAGGATGGTTATCTGACACCAGCAATGGAAGCAGAAGTCGGACGAATCTGTGACAATGCTAATGAACTCTCAATCGAAGAGTATATGGCACTGGATCGGCTGATGGGAACGCTGTTGACTGGTGAGGTGATAGCGGTACCACGCAAACAGTTTATTAACGTGATGGAAGAATTGGTATTAACAGAAGCGATCGCCCGCGTAGCTGAAATCGAAGCTACTAGTGAAACTTCTTTGGATGTTGGAGATATTGCTGCTTACGCCCTTAACCGTCTACCCCCTCTATACGCCACTACAGAAGAAGGTGCTAACTATCAGCGCCAACACGCCAAAGCAGAACTACAAGAATTAATTGACCAACAAGTCAGTGCAGCAATCAGCCGTTATCTGGATAGACCAAATTTCTTTCCAGAACGGCAAGTCTTGGGTAAAAACACTGGCAATGAAGTATTACGCCAAGTCAGTACTTTACTCCAAGCCTACGCACCCAATTTTGAGCAGAAGTCATTATCTTAGTAGTCAAAAGTCAATTGTCAATTGTCAATTGTTAGAAATGATGACCATTGACCATTGACAATTGACCGAACAAGGCAAAAGTAAAAAGTTAAAAGGCAAAAGAAAGAAGAATAAACTTGGTCACAAGCCCCTGAATTTAATCAGGTCAAAAAAGATAAAGATTTTTTTCTCGCACGTAGTGGAGAAAAAAGGCGTCCTTGCTACAAGCCCCCTGATTCATCTGTGGGGATTGTCTTTCTTTTTACTTTTTACTTTTTACTTTTTACTTGGATTGACTATTGCCGAACTTCCACTGTTGTCCCCATGCGTACTTGTTGGTATAACAAACGTACGTCAGGGGTACGCATACGCAAGCAGCCGTGAGAAACGGCACTACCTACTAGGTTGTCATCTGGTGTACCGTGAAAGCCGATTTTGTCCTTACCATCTGACCAAAAACCTATCCATCTATCTCCCAGAGGGCTATTTACACCTGGAGGGAATACCTTGTTTGTGATTGGGTGACGCCAAACAGGATTACGTCGCATATTTTCAATTTGAAAAGAACCTGTAGGTGTCTCCCAGCCTTTTTTGCCTATACCTGTTGGGTAACTAGCAATAACTTGATTTTGGCGCTGAACATAAACGCGGCGATCGCTTAAATCAACTACTACATGTGTCTGATCAGCAGATGCAAGAACAGTAGAAGGCTTTTGTGTTACTGAAGCCTTAGCCAACTGGGACTGAATTGGACGAGAAAGGTTTGCTTTATGTTTTTCATCTGGTATCAAACTTTTTGGCTTTGCAATTGTATCTGTTGCTCTTGCTACATAAATTCCACCAGGTTCTTGATTTGTGGGAGATTTCATCAAATCAGAAACCTGCCAATGGACAGCGAGAGATAAGAAGCCTGTGCCAAAACAAAGTAGCATCGCCATACGCGTTACAGATTCATTTCTTACCGTCGCCATCGTTTATTTTCTCCAAAATTCCCCGTTGACTCAGCCATCAGATCACAGTTTTTCTTCCCTACTCTAGCTCTAATGAAAGCGACTGTGACTGTTATGTATTTTACAGTTAGCTATTTTTGAAAAGTTTTTCAGATTCTCTTGTAAACCAATTACCAAAAATTTACAAACATTTAGCAGTTCCATTATGAATTTGTTCATACTCATGGGCAAACTAGGGCTATACAGAGTTGTGCCATTGTCTAGTTTTATATAAATCCAGGTGAGAATTTTATAGATACTCCCTGGAACCGAATAGGCCCTGTTTTCAATCATTTTAAGTGGTGTTCATGGTGTGGGTGAGAGTAAGTTTCATGTTAGAAAAACTATTGTTAGCAATTACGATTACATTTTCCCTGAATTTATTTTTGCAAGTTCGCGTACTAGAAGAATCTAATAGAGGTGCTGATTTACATCAGTTACAACAACCAGCACCTACTATCTTGGTGAGGTTGCCACAAAAGTAATGGGTAATGGGAATTGGGAATTAGACCACAGAAAAAATTGTGAGGTCAATCTAAAATCTAAAATCCAAAATTATTTGACACTTGTCAAAGCTTAGATATCATAAAAAAATATTTTTGACAATAGTAAGTATTCAGTATTGAATGCTGTCACAAATATACGTAACCTAGCTGTGTCTTACAGCAAAGTATCTGCAAAGGTATCCTGTGTTCCAGTCACAAATCCGTCACTCTTACTTGGAACATCCGGCAGATAAGTAGGTCTAATAGATAGGGATGATTTACAACCAGTACGATCTATGAGCGAATCGATTACTGTATCCTGGTCAACTGTTGATGCAAGAATCCCAGAAGCATCAGTGCAAGTTGACAAACTCTCTAACCACGATTTAATTTTACGCTGTCAGACTGGACTGCGCCCAGATCGTGCTGCATTTACAGAACTCCTGCGTCGTTATCAATCCCAAGTTGATAGGGTGCTATACCATTTAGCCCCTGATTGGTCTGACAGAGCGGATCTAGCTCAAGAAGTTTGGATTCGGGTCTATCGCAATATTAACCGATTGCAAGAACCAGCTAAATTTCGGGGTTGGTTAAGCCGCATTGCTACTAACTTGTTTTACGACGAGTTACGCAAACGTAAGCGAGTTGTCAGTCCTGTATCGCTGGATGCTCCCCGTTCGGTAGACGACGGCGAGATGGATTGGGAAATCGCAGGAGATACTCCCGGACCAGAAGAAGAACTCACAACTAGAGAGTTCTATGAACAATTGCGAGAAGCGATCGCGGATTTGCCAGAGGTATTCCGTACGACTATTGTTTTAAGGGAAATTGAAGGTATGGCATATGAAGAAATTGCCGAAATCACTGGAGTTTCCTTGGGAACAGTCAAATCGAGAATAGCCAGAGCTAGAGCCAGATTGCAAGCGCAGTTACAAACTTATCTTGGTTCCTAGTTTCAAAGTTTCACCATCAGGTGAAAAGCAGAATTTTATATTTCATTAAGATTTATTAAAATTATGTAAAGTGCTTCTGCTACTAGGATAAATCAGGAGAAATAAGGACTATCCTGGATCGAAATTTGTTGTGTTTACCCGTGCGTGAATTGGTAATAATGTTAAGATGACTACTGATTCTCACTTTAACGACCATTCCCACTTGCAATTTAATCTTAATTTGCCAGATGGGGAGGCAGAGCATACCAATGAATTAACGGGTGCTATAGATATGGTGAAGCGCGATCGCTTCGAATTATTAAGTGCTTATCTTGATGGTGAACTCACTGCTGCCGAACGTAGGCAAGTAGAAGAATTGCTGGCAAGCGATCAGGCAGTAAAATGCTTGTATTCACGGCTTTTGAAATTGCGTCAAGGCTTGCGGACAATGCCAGTACCGCAGTCACAAGCAGTAGAAGAAACTGTTGAACGAGTCATAGCTCGTTTACGCCGTCGCCGTACACGTCTTGCCTTAGTTTGGGGAGGTACAGCTATCGCCGCGACAATTATTGGTGCGGTGTCTGGCTTATTACCGGGTGGGAAATTCAGCCCACAACTGGCTCAAAATACTATAACAGAACAGGCGCAACCAGCAAAGACTATTGCTGCCGCACCATTAAATGTTTCTATTAACAACCCCATTTTGCCAATTCCGAAAGCAGCAGAAACTACCCCAGAAGATCCATTTAATCGACCAAAACAGCTACAACCATTAGATATAGGGAATGAATATCATTAGGAATTGTCAAATAAAGTGAACTAGTACAATAAGGCAAAAGTAAAAAGGCAAAAGTAAAAAGAAAGAATGCTTATTTTATAAGCTTTTCGACTATTTTAAATGGTTGCTTTATTTACGCCGTTGTGAACTAGTTAGGGTCTTAAGAAGTAGAAAGTGAAAATATGACCATATAAATATTTATTCTTTCTTTCTTTTGCCTTTTGACTTTTACCTTGTTCGGTCATTCGTCCACCAGCCATTAGCTTGGTGAACACCTCCTAAATTATCAACCATTTCCGGCGTCATCAAGTAAGCCCAAGCCCAACAGAGCGATCGCCCTTGGAAATCATATACTTCTATTTGTTGCCGATTATATAAATTTTCTGGAACTGGTCTAGCAGGGTGGTAATCTTCGAGATCATCGAGTTCGACTAGAACTTCTGGCAAATCAAATTCTAACAAATACCCGTAGACAGGACTATCCCCTGATGTCATAGCTGGGTATCCTTGGGGCAGATCAAACAGTTTACCCAGCACATAAGCTTTAGTCGCATTTACCACTTTGCGATCGCAGTAGTTTTGATAATTAGCTTCTCCTGGTTTGAGGGTGCCATAAACAAACACCCGCAATAAACCAGAAGATTTTTCTTTTAATTCAATCATTGCTTATTTCAACCAAGCCATTCATTTGCCTACCATCATCTAAAATATGGAGGCAAACTATGGTTAAAGTCCAGTAGGAGAGTTTTCGTGGATTCCCGATATAACCCAACACAGATTGAGGAAAAATGGCAAAAGACATGGAATGAACTTGGCTTAGATAAAATTTCCCTAGACAGCAATAAGCCAAAATACTACGCCCTGTCCATGTTCCCCTATCCATCGGGCAGCCTGCACATGGGTCACGCCCGTAATTATACGATTACCGATGTGATTGTCCGCCTCAAGCGAATGCAAGGTTATCGGGTACTGCATCCGATGGGTTGGGATGCTTTCGGTTTACCCGCAGAAAATGCCGCAATTGACCGAGGTGTTCCCCCGTCAAATTGGACTTATCAAAATATTCCCAAGATGCGCCAGCAATTGCAACGTCTGGGTTTATCGATTGACTGGGACTGTGAAGTTGCCACCTGTTCCCCAGATTATTATAAGTGGACACAGTGGATTTTCTTGCAGTTTTACCAAGCAGGTTTAGCTTATCAAAAAGAAGCAGCAGTAAACTGGGACCCCATTGACCAAACTGTATTGGCAAACGAACAAGTAGACAACGAAGGACGTTCCTGGCGTAGTGGGGCGAAAGTCGAACGTAAATTATTGCGCCAATGGTTTTTCAAAATCACCGACTACGCCGAAGAATTGTTGAATGACTTAGAAAAATTGCCCGGATGGCCAGAACGTGTCAAGTTGATGCAGGCGAACTGGATTGGCAAATCTACAGGTGCATATTTGGAATTTCCCATTGTAGGTAGTTCCGAGAAAATTGGTGTGTACACCACCCGCCCAGATACAGTTTACGGCGTTAGCTACGTAGTCTTAGCACCAGAACATCCGTTAACACAGCTGGTGACAACACCAGAACAGCAAGCAGCAGTAGCAGCATTTGTCGAAGAAGTTACCAACCAAAGCGAGTTGGAACGCACTGCTGAAGATAAGCCCAAGCGGGGTATACCGACGGGTGGTAAAGCAATTAACCCGTTTACAGGGGAAGAAATTCCGATTTTGATCGCTGATTATGTACTGTACGAATACGGTACAGGTGCTGTCATGGGTGTACCTGCACACGATGCACGGGATTTTAAATTTGCCAAGGATCAGAATTTGCCGATTAAAGTTGTAATAGTACGTGCTGATAATGTAGAGACGTTACATGTAACGTCTCTACAAGAGGCGTACACAGAACCTGGAGTGTTGGTGAATTCCAGCCAATTCGATCGCATGAATTCCACCGACGCCAAAAAAGCAATTGTGGAGTACGCCGAGAAACAAGGCTTTGGCAAAGAACGGGTACAATATCGCTTGCGGGATTGGTTAATTTCTCGACAACGTTACTGGGGCGCACCCATTCCCATCATTCATTGTCCCGATTGTGGCGCGGTTCCGGTTCCAGATCAAGACTTGCCCGTCAAGTTACCGGAAAATGTAGAATTTACCGGACGTGGTGGTTCGCCTTTGGCAAACTTGGAAAGTTGGGTAAACGTACCTTGTCCCAACTGCGGTACACCTGCAAAACGGGAAACCGACACAATGGATACATTTATTGATTCGTCGTGGTATTTCTTGCGTTTTACCGATGCTCAGAATGAACAGCAGGTTTTCGACTCTACAAGAGTAAATGATTTAATGCCCGTCGATCAATATGTAGGTGGAATTGAACACGCGATTTTGCACTTGTTGTATTCGCGGTTCTTTACCAAAGTATTGCGCGATCGCGGCTTGTTGAATTTCGACGAACCGTTCCAACGCTTGTTAACTCAAGGAATGGTGCAGGGTTTAACTTACTTCAACCCGAATAAAGGTGGTAAAGACAAATGGATTCCTTCCCATCTTGTTGATCCTAACGATCCCCACGATCCCCAAACAGGTGAACCACTGCAACGCATTTATGCCACTATGTCCAAATCTAAAGGCAATGGTGTAGCGCCGGAAGATGTGATTAATAAATATGGTATCGATACCGCCCGGATGTTCATTTTGTTCAAAGCACCACCTGAAAAAGATTTGGAATGGGATGAAGCAGACGTAGAAGGGCAATTTCGCTTTTTGAACCGAGTTTGGCGGTTGGTGACAGAGTTTGTTAATAGTCATCCGTCATCTGCAACACATAAAGGACAAATGACAAAAAATGAAAAAGACTTACGACGCGCAATTCACACCGCAATTAAAGAAGTCAGTGAAGACGTAGAAGATGAATATCAATTCAACACGGCGATTTCAGAATTGATGAAACTGAGTAACGCCATCACCGACACCTCTTGTAAAAACTCGCCAATCTATGCAGAAGGTATTCAAACTTTAGTTATCCTGCTGGCACCTTTTGCGCCCCACATCGCCGATGAATTGTGGCATTTGTTGGGTAACAGCAACTCAGTTCATACCCAAACCTGGCCGAAGTATGACTCAGCAGCCTTAGTTGCTGATGAAATTAATTTGGTTATTCAGATTATGGGTAAAACTCGCGGTGCAATTCCAGTTCCAGCACAAGCAGACAAAGCAGAGTTGGAAAAATACGCCCGCGAATCTGAAATTGCCAAACGTTACATAGAAGGCAAAGAAATTAAAAAGGTGATTGTGGTGCCTGGTAAGTTGATTAATTTTGTGATTGGATAAGGGATCGGGAATCGGGGATCGAGTACTATACCAATTATTCAAAAAAACCGCCTGCGATTCAAATCGCAGTCTCATTTGCATTGTCCCCAAAAAAACGGGCAGGCTTATAAACCCCTTTATTAATCAATGGGCCATGCGGAATATCCAAAGAAGCCTGCCCGTTTTTTCTACGTGGAAGACCCTCATAACCAAAGTCTGCTGAAGCAGACTGTTTGATTTAGCTTTAGCAGATAATTAATTACACGTAAAAGCGCCTGAGAAGTTTGCGAACTCAAGCGCTTTTTATATATTTTTATACCAAATCACTTATTTGATGCGACATTCGATATTCGCAATCACCTTTAGTCAAACGGGTATTACGAAAATAACTTGTGGCAAACATGTGGTGAAGTGGTATCACTCCTTGCACAAAATAAGAATATCTCCTCTGGTATAAAACGCGGACAAGGGTAAGTGACAGTTTCTAAACTGACACTAGTATAACTAAGCAGCAAATGATTGCCATTCAAGCATAATATGTGGCGAAACTCCGCTTGACCCTCAGCACGTTATGGTATAAGAACATGCTCGTAGACATGATTAATTGTTACAGAATACGTGAGAATACTTGAGTAATATCATAAACATATATGAACATTTTTGTACCAGGACGTCTGTGTATATTTGGCGAACACACTGATTGGGCGGGAGGATACCGTCATCTCAATCCTGAATTAGAAATAGGCTACACGTTGCTGGTAGGTACAAATCAGGGGTTGTATGCACAAGTGAAGTCTCATCCTAATCAATTAGTTATTAGTACTTTTGTTGGTGATGGAACTCATAAATCTCTGACTCTACCGATGGAAGCACAGGCTTTACTTACAGAAGCTAGAAAGGGTGGATTTTTTAGTTATGCTGCTGGTGTCGCTTATCAATTTTTGGCAGGGGTGTATAGCAGTAGGTCTCTAAATTCTATTGGGGGAATAGAAATTGATAATTACCTGACAGATTTACCGATTCAAAAAGGGCTGTCATCGAGTGCGGCTATTTGCGTGTTAGTAGCGAGAGCTTTTAATCTGGTATATGACTTAAAGATGTCTATCCAAGAAGAAATGGAGTTTGCCTATTTTGGAGAGATTACCACTCCTTCTCGTTGTGGACGCATGGATCAAGCTTGTGCTTATGGTAATTGTCCCATTGCGATGATATTTGATGGCGATCGCACAGAGATCATCGAACTCAGCGTTCCCAAAGATTTGTTTTTTGTGATAGTGGATCTTGGTGCTAGCAAAAATACTCAAGTAATCCTCAGCAAACTCAATCAGTGTTATCCCTTCGCCAGCAACTCCATACAAGCGAATGTCCAAAAATATTTGGGTTTTATCAGCTATCAAATTACCCAGGCCGCCATTAACGCCTTACAAACAGGCGATGCAGAAAGAATCGGTACTCTGATGAGACAAGCACAGGTAGAATTTGACAAGTATATGATATCGGCTTGTCCTGAAGAGTTAACAGCACCTGTCTTACATGAATTACTTAATTATCTACCAATTCAACCTTATATTTTGGGGGGCAAAGGTGTTGGTTCTCAAGGTGACGGTACAGCACAATTTATTGTGAAAGACAAAGAAAATCAACAAAAAGTTATTGAAATCATTGAACGAGATTTTCCACAAATGCAATGTTTAGAACTAACGATTTATGCCAAAAACTCAAATTAAGAAAGCTGTAATCCCTGCTGCTGGTTTTGGTACTCGCTTATTTCCTGCTACCAAAGTTGTCAAAAAAGAACTTTTCCCAATAATTGATCAAGATGGCAGAGTAAAACCAGTAATTCAACTCATAGTTGAAGAAGCAATTAGTGCTGGAATCGAAGAAATTGGAATTATCATTCAACCAGAAGACAAAAGAATTTTTATTGATTTATTTAAATATCCACCCAAAGCAGAGCTTTTTGAAAAGCTATCACCAGAAAATCAAAAACATAGTAAACATATCGTAGATTTAGGTGACAGAATCAAATTTTTATCACAAAAAGAACAGGCAGGTTATGGACATGCTGTATATTGTGCCAAAGAATGGGTAAATGATCAGCCATTTTTACTCATGCTAGGCGACCATATTTATGCATCTAATATTAAAAAATCTTGTGCGCGTCAAGTATTAGAAGTTTACGCCCAAGCAAATCTAAGTGTTGTTGGCTTAACAACAATTTCAGAAGATATGATTCATAAAGCCGGGTGTGTTACAGGAGTTTGGCAACAGCCAGATTCTATTCTTTCCTTAACACAAGTCTACGAAAAACCAACTGTTGAATATGCACGTCAGCATTTGCGTATTGAAGGGATACCAGAAAACGAATTTTTATCTATTTTTGGATTGTATGCACTAACGCCTACAATTTTTGATTTTCTCGAAGAAAATATTAATAATAAATTTCGAGAACGGGGCGAATTTCAATTAACAACCTGTCTAGAACAAGTACGTCAACAAGAGGGAATGACAGGGTATGTCGTACAAGGAAAAAGTTTTGATATTGGAATACCAGATGTTTATTTGCAAACCTTGATTGATTTTAGAAATAGATAATTATACCAACGGTAATTACCAATGGCAATGAAATTAGAAAAAGTTGTTCCTTTTGGGCGATCGCTTGATGAATATGTGCAAATTTTCAATCTTAATCAATCAGATTTTAACAAGCGCATTTTAGGTGTTGGCGATGGTCCGGCTAGCTTCAATGCAGAAGCTACAAAAATTGGGATGAATGTCACTTCTATTGATCCAATTTACCAATTTAGTGGTGATTTAATCCAAAAAAGATTTAATGAAGTAGTTGATAATATAATTGACCAAGTGAAAGCAAGTCCTAATGATTGGATTTGGTCATATCATAAATCTCCTGAAGATTTAAAATATAATAGAATAGCAGCTATCAACAAATTTGCCAGTGATTACGAGCGGGGAAAAATAGAGCAAAGATATTTAATTGGTGAACTACCGCAACTTGATTTTAAAGATAAAGAATTTGATATTGCTTTATGTTCACACTTTTTATTTTTGTATTCTGAGCATCATGATTACCAATTTCACTTTGACTCGATTCAGGAAATGCTCAGAGTCAGTCAACAAGTACGGATTTTCCCTTTGCTGACTTTGATGTTGCAACGTTCTCCCTATCTTGATCGCATCATCCAAGAATTCCGGAAACTAGGATATACAGTTTCAATCATCAGAGTAGAATATGAACTCCAAAAAGGTGGAAACGAAATGCTGTTGATTAGTTAAACCTCGTCCAAGTTGAGAACTGGAGTTTTTTTACAGGGATTGGGGATTGGGGATTGGTATTTATTCCTCCCTTGTCCCCGATTCCCGATTTCCGATCCCCACCATCTTAAATCAAAGTTGTTTGTGTCAAGCTTTCACAACAATAAGTAGGGCTTTATAGTGACATAGTACTAACTTATAACTTTATGTCACTGAATCATGACTTTTTGATGCTGATTTTAGCGTCTATGTCATAGAATAATGACAAGGCGATCCCCAAATAAGTAATAAATTCGTAAAAATACTAAAAACAAGCATGGCAACCTCTTGATCCCAGGGGGAGGTTAACAGTTAGTATTTTTTAACATAAAGACTCCTTAACTCCCAAAATTAAAAAATGCTGATTTTGGCATAACAGGAAATTGAAAGGGAGTGACCCGCAATATAAAAAAACAATAAAAACCTAACTGAAATTTAGGCAAAGTTGAGGTAGAGCAGGAGTCGAGAAGCAAAAGTTAATCTAAGGTGGATGGGATTGAATCAACCACTTATAGACAAGGGTACATTATTAACCTTTCAAATGACTGGAGGCCAAATTCATGGCAAAAGAAAGACCACCATTAGAAGAGATGACATTGCGACAGCTACGTAAAGTAGCAAGCTCTTACAGTGTCTCTCGTTATAGCCGAATGCGTAAATCGCAGCTGTTAGCAGCGATACAAGAAATTGAGCGTAGCGCAGCATCTCCCAGCCAATCTTTTTCATTGGAGGCACAGGAAACCGTGGAAGCAGCAAAATTTGAATTGGGTCAAGAAGATCTTACTGGTGGTACTCTGGCTGATGTAGACGAAGGAATTGGCGAATTACCAGATGGTTATGGTGAAAGCCGCATTGTTCTAATGCCTCGTGATCCCCAGTGGGCTTACACTTATTGGGATGTTCCTAACGATCACAAAGAAGAATTGCGACGCCAAGGAGGACAACAACTGGCGCTGCGGATTTATGATGTTACCGACATCAACTTGGAGTACCAAAGTCCTCACAGTATTCAGGAATATCCTTGCGATGAACTAGCACGGGAATGGTATTTGCCAATTCCTGTGAGCGATCGCGATTATGTGATCGATATCGGCTACCGTTGTGCTGATGGTCGCTGGTTAGTATTGGCTCGTTCTACTCCTGTCCACGTTCCTCCTGTATATCCATCTGATTGGATTGAAGACGTTTTCATCAACGTCAACTTTGAAGAAGATTTGCGTAGTAAAAGCTTCTACGAGTTGGTTCCCCCAGCGAAGAAAGCTGCTGCTGCTAGTGCTACAGGTAACGCCATTTACGACCAAATCTTTGGCTTGGCAGAATCTGCGGAGGCACAGCGAGTTGCTGGTTCTTTGTTTGGCTCAATGCAGCATGTTCCTGGTTCAGTTACTCCAGAACAAGCCATCAGTTCCTATGTCTTCCCCTCTGGTGTAGGTATGTGGGCAGTTCCAACTGTATCTGGCTTAACTATGTCTGGTGTAGGTATGTCTGGTGTCGGCTTCTCTGCTTCCGCCGTACCTGTTCGTCCACGCCAGTTCTGGTTGATTGCAGATGCTGAGTTGATTGTCTACGGTGCAACCGAACCCGATGCAACTGTCACCATTGGTGGTCGTCCCATTAAGTTAAATCCAGATGGAACATTCCGCTTCCAGATGTCCTTCCAAGATGGTTTGATTGACTACCCAATCATGGCTGTGGCTGCTGATGGCGAGCAAACCCGCTCAATTCACATGAAGTTTAATCGTGAAACTCCATCACGCAATACCAACACTAAGGAAGAAGCGGTTTTAGAATGGCTCGGTTAATTTAAGATTAGCCACAATCAGAATCTCTAGTTTTACCCCTGTTACAGCATAGCTGTGACAGGGTTTTTGATGTTGGATAATGTGGGCGATCGCTCAAGTTTTAGACTTGACTGTAGAAGTAGTCGAGCAAGTAGCACAGCAATCGCACAAATAAGCTTGGTTTCTACCGTCTTTTCTTCCCTTTTTGCCAACTTTGACTATTGGGTTTTTTGCTAAATTCTCCCTTGGGAAATAGTCGTTGTTCTAATTCTTCATAGCTTTCTTCAAAATCACAATGACCGTAAAGAGGACATTGGCGACAATAAACACCTTCTGTGTAGCGTTCCAAGTTTTCGCGATTGAAGTAATATGGTTTGTGGCTGAAGGTGCTGGCTACCCATTGCCATGACATATTATTACTAGCCGGGTCGCCATCTAAAAGATGTTCAAGAAACCATTTAGCTCCAGCTTGCCACTGAATACGCCGCCAATGGATGATATAAGCTGCCATCCACATACGAGCGTGGTTATGAAGATAGCCTGTTTCTCGTAGTTCTTTGCTGAAACTATCGATACATACTCTGTCTGTTGTACCTTGTCTGATATCTTCGGATAATTCCAGCGCGTACTCGCTTTTGTGATAGCCTGTTTTATATTCTTCTTGGTCTTGCCAGATGGTACTTCCCAGCTTAATATACAGCCGTTGCCAGTAGTCGCGCCAACCTAACTCGTTAATTAGTTTAGTGACCTCGTCTTGATTTTGTACGCGATCAAGCACATAATTTCGTATTTCACGCAAACTGAGAACCCCATAACGAATATAGGGAGAAAGCCGGGTGACTGCACCTGTAAAAAAATTACGTGTTTTTGCGTATTTAGCTGGGTCTACTTTTTGCAGTACTTTCTCAGCAGCTTGACGTCCACCAACTGTTTGACTGATGTGATCATCGCGTTCTGTGGCTTGAGGAAATTGTTCGCGCAGGTAAGCCACCAACTCATCACGGTTGGCAAATTCGCGTTGCATGTCTTGAGTCATTAGTCACCGTAACAAGAGCTAGAGAAGGTTTAATCGCTCAATTAGTATAACGTGGGCAAGCAAAAGCGATCGCACTCAAGTCAGGCGATCGCTTTGTGTAACGCAGAGTTTGTACCTATCTCAAGGTAATTGCAGTTGCATCTGGTGCTAATCTGATATCTCTAGCAATGATTACAGGCTTATTGACATAATCTTGGTAATATTCGTCTTGAAGACTGAGCTTGTATTGCTGTTCGATTTCGGCAATCTTCAAGTCATGAACTTCACCAGTGACTTGAATGGCTTCATCGCGATCGCTTGGTAAATCAAAAGGCCGACCAGAAGCATTTATAACTAATATTGGTTCACCACCAAAAAATCTGCGATCGCTGACTGTAAAGGAAGTTAAACCAACTTTTTGCAGTAGTCTGCTTCTGACTGTTACACTTTTACCAATCAATTCATCAGGATAATTGACTACTTCGGATGTAGTCACAAGTTGTGCAGTAGGAACAGTAGACGCTTGTTCATTTGTATAGGAAAGTCTCACGAATACAGCTAATAGTGCTATGGTAATTATTACTTTTGCTTGCCAAAGACCTTTGAATATATCTTGGCTTGGGTTTAGATTATTTTGCTTGTTGCTACTTTCAGCCATAATTCAAGACTCTCTTTTAACAGTTATTAGTTATCAGTTATCAGTTATTAATTGATTTAAGCCAGTTCAGATTTGTCCTTATATTGAGATCAGATAAAATTTATTAAACTGATTGATTAAAAATAAACTTGGATAATTCCCAGATCTAAACGAGATTCAAATATAAGATTATTATTATTAGGTAATAAAGTCTTCTTGCTCAGGTAATAATGAATTCTCTTTCATGAGACAGTGAGACAGAGTGATATGCATCTACCAGTTGAGAGAGAGCATATATTTTTCTAGCGTTGCTGATTTCATGTATGATGCAGAATTTAGGTGATTCCAAAACCTTTGTATCAGACGCGATATATTGCGTCTGGGACATCTAGATTCATACCACAATTCAATTCAGCAACGCCATTTTTCTATATCTAATGGTTGTGTAATTAATTAGGACGTGAGCATTCTAAATTGGTGAGTGAAAACGATGGTAACGGTTTAGATTAAGATTATGGAATTTAAAACACGCATCGTTGAGGTTGTAGATTACGATCCTCAATGGTCTCAGCTTTTCTTAGAACTCAACAGTGTGATAAAGAATCAGCTGGGTGATTTAGTCTTGGCTATAGAACATGTTGGTAGTACCTCAATAATTGGTTTAGCAGCTAAACCAATTATTGACTTAGATGTTGTGATCGCCTCGAATGAATTGCTTACGAAAGTGATCTGCTTGCTCGGAGAACTCGGTTACAAACACGAAGGAGATTTGGGTATATCAGGTA
Source organism: Pelatocladus sp. (assembly GCF_059505505.1). NCBI lineage: Bacteria > Bacillati > Cyanobacteriota > Cyanophyceae > Nostocales > Hapalosiphonaceae > Pelatocladus > Pelatocladus sp. The sequence goes on from NZ_JCACKS010000262.1 coordinate 23,209, forward strand.
GAGAAGCATTTGCACGTTCTGCAAGTGATGTACCACGTAATGGTACAGGCAAAATATGGCCTCAGCATCATTTGTATGTTTGCCCCCAAGACAGTGTATCACTCAAAAGACACTTAGCTTTTCGCAACTACCTCAGAAATAACCCAGATGAAGCTTTAGCCTATGCAAAACTTAAATGTGAACTTGCCCAACGCTTTCGCTACGACGTTGATTTGTATTGTGAGGCAAAGACAAAATTTATAGAGAATATTCTGCAAAAAGTATTATCATGATGTTGCCGCAGTTAGCAAGCCTAAAAGCACAGTTACGATCAAAAAAGATATACTTCTATTTTTTGTGTCGGAACTGACTGCGAGGCAATATTAAATGCCCAAATGGAAACTAGTAACTGAATTCTCGTTTAACAGCGCCCATTACATTAAAGATTACGATGGCCCCTGCGGTCGGATGCATGGGCATAATTATACGGTGCGAATCGAAGCAACTGCATTGAAGCTACATTCTTCTCAGTATTGTCCACACCCAGTGATGGTAGCTGATTTTAGAACTTTACGCTGGGCAAAGCAAGATGTTTCCAAAGGGGGACTTGATCACTGCATCCTTAACGAAGTCTTACCTCCTGAGTACGAAACAACTGCTGAGATGATTGCTAAATATATTTATGATGAAACCAAAAAACGACTTCCAGCAGATGTGCAACTGAAAGTAGCGGTGTCAGAAACTCCCAATAGTTGGGTTGAGTACGAAGATGAGTAGATGTCTTGGTGGTGAAGAAAATTTATTTTTGAACCACCAAGATACGAAGACAGAAAAAACTTGATGAAAAATTGAGCTTTCAGTGCAGAATTAAGCAAAAAAATTAACTGAACCGTATTCTATTAAAAATAATAATAGCGCCTACCTGTACTTAGGTAGACACTACTGTTTTATTTAAGTTCAGGGAAAAAATATAGCGTCATAACTTCCCTGATTTTTACTATAAATAAAGTGCAATTTCATTCATTACACAGTACGACGACTTAATGCGTTCCACAAGAAAATAGCGACAATTGCACCAAGAACTGCGACTAGAATACCGGGAATGCTCAGAGAACTAGCTGCCAGTGCAAAGCGTCCCGTAGCGAAAAATACGCCCAAACTACCACCAACAAATGCACCAATAATACCTAAAACAATTGTTCCTAAAATGCCACCGCCTTGATGTCCGGGGTAGATAGCTTTGGCAATAGCACCAGCAATTAAACCTAAAACAATCCAAGCAAGAATATTCATTGTTTTGTATTTGGTAAACGTTTTTTAGTAACAAATACAGATTAACAGTCTCAACATTGATATCCAATCTACCAACAGAATTAACTATTTATTAGTCGAAAGTAATACTTCTGGATCTACCCCGGATTTTAAAGAAACAATCAATTAAAAAAAGCTCCTAGTAGATATAAAACTAGGGGCTGTTAATAATTCTTGCTTGGTAATCGTAGTATATGCGTTTTTAATGATTGCTTAACTCTACTTTAAGAATTAAGCTGAAGTTATATTTGGGAGCAAAACTAGTCTTCGCTAGCCTGGAGGGTGCGTTACAGCGATCGCTACATCATAAAACCATATATAATCGCCGCTCTAATTTTATTCTAGAGCGGCGATTGTTTGTATTTGCGATCGCACAAATTTGAGAATTAAACGACATTAGCAACAATTTCTGTTGCTTCTTGCAAAATTTCCTCTAGGTGAGCTTCGCTCTTAAAGCTTTCAGCGTAGACTTTGCATACATTTTCTGTACCAGAGGGACGAGATGCAAACCAACCGTTTTCTGTTGTCACCTTCAATCCACCAATAGGAGCGTTGTTACCGGGAGCATTGGTCAATTTGGCAGTAATGCGATCGCCAGCCAGGGTGGATGCTTTGACATCTTCCGGCGCGAGTTTACCTAGACGCGCTTTTTGTTCTGGCGAAGCGGGAGAATCGATCCGCTTGTAGAATGGTTTGCCCAGTTTTGCCGTTAAATCTTGATAATGCAAACCAGGATCTTTACCTGTACGTGCTGTAATTTCAGCCGCAAGCAGATCCATAATTATACCATCTTTATCTGTTGTCCAGACGGTGCCATCCTTACGCAGGAAAGAAGCACCAGCACTTTCTTCACCACCAAAGCCAAAAGAACCATCAAGTAAACCGTCTACAAACCACTTAAAGCCGACGGGTACTTCACAAACTTGGCGTCCAATTTCTTTACCAACTCGGTCAATCATACTACTACTGACCAAAGTTTTGCCGATCGCACTCGTTGCAGACCAGCCACTACGATTGGTAAATAAATACCAAATCGCTACAGATAAAAAGTGATTGGGGTTCATCAATCCCACGCTGGGGGTGACGATACCGTGGCGATCTGAGTCTGTGTCATTACCGAAAGCAATATCGTAGTCATCTTTAAACTTAACTAAGCTAGCCATAGCGTAGGGTGATGAGCAATCCATACGGATTTTGCCATCCCAATCTACGCTCATGAAGCGGAAAGTCGGATCAACGGTGTTGTTAATTACGGTAATATTTAAACCATAACGTTCTGCGATCGGTTGCCAGTAGGCGATGTTCGATCCACCCAAAGGATCAACACCGATGCGGATACCAGAGGATCTAATGACGTCAATATCAACAATATTTTCGAGATCGTTGACGTAGGGAGTAATAAAGTCAAAATAATGAGTTGTGGCTGCCTGTAGCGCAGATTCATAACTAATTCGGTTCACATCCCGGTTATTATTTGCCATCAACTCATTGGCGCGGGTTTGAATCCATTTAGTAATTTCAGGTTCCGCCGGACCGCCTGAAGGTGGGTTGTATTTAAAACCACCATCACTTGGGGGGTTATGAGATGGGGTAATAATGATCCCGTCTGCTAATTGACTAGTTCTACCTTTGTTATAGGTGAGAATGGCGTGGGATACTGCTGGTGTCGGTGTGTATTGTGCATAACCTTCACCTGCGGCGATATAAACTTCTACATTGTTCGCTGTAAGTACTTCCAACGCAGACTTTTGGGCTGGAGTCGAGAGTGCGTGTGTATCCATACCCATGTACAGCGGCCCATTAATACCCTGGCTCTTGCGATATTCAGCAACCGCTTGAGATACTGCAAGAATATGGTCTTCATTGAATGTGCCATTGGTAGAAGTACCACGATGGCCCGATGTTCCAAAACTAACACGTTGTAGTGTATTATTCGGGTCGGGATGAACCGTGTAGTACTGATCCAAAAGCTGTTCAACATTAATCAAAATATTGGCTGGAGCAGGTTTGCCAGCCAGGGGATTGGTTTGTTCTGCTGTTGTCTGCATTGGCGCTCGACCTATGCTCCTATGGTTTGGCTACGTCCAGGATACCGTGAAACTATGCCAAAACAACCATCCTAAAAGAAGATAAGTTGAAACTGTATCCGGCCTAGAACTAAAGTTCCAGGCTCATAGCGAAAGTCCACTCAAGTGGACTGGAACAAACTTTTTTTTGAGTCCTCTTCAGAGGACTTGCGCTATGAGCGGTACAGATGCGCTCAACCTAGATTTGTGTGTACACCGTAGCCTTACTAAGGAGAGGGAAGCCGGAGGCAGGGTGAGGTTTTATTTTATCTTTAATTACACCTACCTACTTAACTGATAACTGATAACTGAACAACTTGTCCAAATTCTATTACTCCTGTGTTTCAAGTATTTCCTTTGCTCTTAGCAGTTCTATGTAATGTTCTTCACTGACTTTGGGATATGCTAAGTTGAGGGATTTCATCTTCTCGTAGACAAAATAAGCTACACAAATGCGCGTAAACCATTTATGGTCGGCTGGGATAATATGCCAAGGCGCCCATTCTGTATTCGTATGATTAAAGACATCTTCATAAGCTTTCATATATTCATCCCAGAATTGCCGTTCTTTGGCATCACCGCTAGAAAATTTCCAATTTTTTTCAGGAAGCTCAATTCGTCTCAAAAAGCGTTTTTTCTGCTCTTCTTTTGAGACATTGAGGAAAAATTTCAGCACTACTATGCCATTATTAACAAGATATTTTTCAAAGTTATTTATCTCTTCAAATCTTTGTTGCCAAATGTGCTTGTCTGTTGTCTGGAGAGGTAAATTTTGTCTAGTGAGGAGTTCTGGATGGACACGCACCACTAGTACTTCTTCGTAGTAAGAACGATTGAAAATCCCGATGCGTCCCCGTTCTGGTAAAGCTTTAAATGACCGCCACAAATAATCGTGATCTAGTTCCTCGGCTGAAGGGGCTTTGAAACTAAACACTTGAAAACCTTGAGGATTAACCCCTGACATGACGTGTTTAATAGTACTATCTTTACCAGCAGCATCCAATGCCTGAAGAATAATTAGCAAAGCATAAGTGTCTTGAGCATAAAGCATATCCTGATACTTCGCTAACTCTTCGACCTCCCATTGTAATAGCTGTTTGGCTTCACTTTTTCGGAAGTCACTTTTATAGTCTGGGTCAAAGTCTTTTATATTGATCTTTGTACCAGGCTTAAAAAGCATAGTTTGGGGATTCAAGCGAGTTACGAAGTCTGCGTAAGCCATAACTTTATACTCAATATTTGAAAATAGGATTTATTTTTTCACCACATAAAAACGCTAGCGGCTAGTTAAATACACCTTTGCATAAAAGCATAACGTTTTTCAACACAGAGGGACGCAGAGTTTTTCCGAAATAATATGCGTTACGAATTTGTAAAATATTGTCCTAATTATATTTAGCTATATGTCTCGTCTCGAATTTGTAGAATTTTCTTTTGGTACAGATTTGACTTCAGTATATTTTTGAGGACGATTTACAGAAGAATCTTTCATTTGATGAGCTAATCTTTGATTTTTGCTCTCATTTACATTTTTTCCTAGCTCTTGCTGTTTAGGAGAACGTGTGGAAGAAGCTTCTCCTTTCTCACTCTGATTTTTATCTGGATGAGATATTTCCCTGGATTGAGATTTTATCTCACTGGATTTAGCAGCATGAGTTGAGGAAGGTTCTCCGATTTGTTGAGCTAACTGGCGATTTCTTCCTACATCCATATCTTTTTGTACATGATGTGCTTCTTTGAGTTTTGGTGATAATCCCTCTAAGTTTTGAGAGTTTGTCTTGCTGATTCTTTCAGATTCATGTGTCTTTTTAGCTTCTTGTTGTTTGAGATTATTATTTATCAGTTTTTTCGCCAACTTTAAGTTATCTACAAAATTTTTGCTTCTTTCGGATTCCTGCTGATTTTCTATGCCTAGATTATTAAAGGAATCTGTAAGTATTTCTGAAGTAGGCTTTTTCATAAAACTTTTTAGTTCTCCACTACAACCGATGATAATCTGACGCAGAACTTCTCTTGTAATTCCTAGTTTTATAGCACCAAGTCCTTTGTATTGTTTAATGATTAAATTCATTATGTATTTTTATGAAAATTAATTTTGATTGATTATAGAAAATTTTCGAGTAAAGCAGATGAATTATCCTGGGTTAATTGTATAGCAAAACAAGTTTTGATCGAATCTTGTAATTTTGTATTTAGTAATTCAAATAAATATGGAATAGTTTGCTTTAACCATTCTTCAAGGGCTTGTGCAGGACTCATATAATCTGGACATGCTTCTAAAAATTCTAAAAAATCTTCTTTGCGGTGATCCAGTAGTGTTTTGTTTTCATATCGAAATACTCCTGGTGCTTCGCAGTGATTATATTCTGGATGAGGAAGATCCAATTTTAATAAATGTTCTGGAATCCGGCAAATTCCAATCCAGTAATTTTTGTCTTGTTCGCTAGGCTCAAAAATTGCCTTCACTAATAAAGTGTGGGCTTGTTGAATTTGATTTCCTAACCAGCCATGAACTTTGGCTTTTTCTTGCACTGCTTGCAAAGCTAATAAAGAAATAGCGCTCTTGAGAGTTCCTTGAACTTGTTCAACAGTCAGATGGTTTGCTCCCCTTTCGATCAAAATACGTCCCAAAATTCGACGTGCAGGATTAACAGCATCAGCACCAAAGGGAGCAGCTAATAATTGTAGAATCAGTGGGAGCATCCCAATTTTGCAAAAATAAAGAAAGGAAAGTTATTCGCGAGCTTGA